>NZ_LMOM01000043.1:5000-272252 GCF_001424185.1 Deinococcus sp. Leaf326
ATGCTGAGGAACACGCCGGCCGACCCCGCGAGGACCCCTGAAAGGATGACGGCGGTGTAGCGCATCCGCTGCACGCTGACGCCCATGCTGGCGGCCGCGCCGGGCTGCTCGCCGGTCGCGCGCAGGCGCAGGCCGTAGGGCGTGCGGTACAGCACGTACCACGCCAGGGCCACAGCCAGCAGCGAGAAGTACACAGGCGGCGAGAACTTCAGGTCGCCGATGCCCCACAGCGGCAGGGGGTAATCCACCTTGGGGCTGTCGGTGCTGTTGCCATACAGGGCCGAGAGCACCACCGAGGGCACGCCGGTCGCCAGCAGGTTGATGGCCGTGCCGGAGATGACCTGATCGGCACGGTACTTGATGCTCAGGACCGCGTGAATCCAGGCGATGAGGCCGCCGACCGCTGCGCCTGCCACCCAGCCCACCCAGGGCGAGAGCGCGCCCAGGCTGCCCTGGGTCGAGAGGGTCACGACCGCGCCGGTGAGGGCGCCGAAGATGATCAGGCCTTCGAGCGCCACGTTGACCACGCCGCTACGCTCGCTGAACAGACCCCCCAGGCCGGTCAGGAGCAGGGGCACGAGGCTACGGACGAAGGTCACGAAGAACGTGACGGTCAGGATCTGGGCGAGGACGCCGTCCATTTACTTGCCCCCTTCGCGGGTGTTGTCGAGAGTGCTCTGGCCGACGTTGGGCAGCGGCGTCTGGGCTTCGGTCACGGCGGAGGACGGCCCCACGCGGCCCCCTTCGGCAGTGCCGGCACGGTCGGCCGCCTTGACGAGCTGGGGCGGCGGCGGATCGGTCACGCGGCGGCTGAGGAAGCCACCGGCTGCGATGAACAGCACGATGAGGGCCTTAAGGACGGTCACGATGTCCCGGTTGATCGCGTCGAGCTTGAGATCGGCGTCGATACCGCCCGTGTCGATGGTCCCGAACAGCACGCTGGCCGCCACGACCCCGACCGGGGTGCTCTGGCCCATCAGGGCGACCGCGATGCCGTCGAAGCCCACGTTGACCGGCATGTTGCCCTTGAGGCGGTAGGCGTCGAGCGCCCCGCCCTGCACGTAGTGGGTGCCGGCCAGGCCGGCGAACATACCCGCGATGGTCATGGCGAGGATGGTGCCGCGCGCCACGCTGATGCCGCCGTATTCGGCCGCCTTGGGCGAGAGGCCCACCGCGCGCAGGGCGTAGCCGGTCGCCGTGCGCCACATCAGGGTGCCGAACAGCGCCACGCAAACCAGCGCGATGAGAAAGGCGCCGTTGAGCTGGCTGGCGACGCCCTGCACCGGCACGCCGACGCGCCACGTCACGGCCCCGACGACCACGGCCGCCGCGAGCGAGATCAGGCTCTTGTTGCGCGCCTTACGCAGCGCGAGGCGAGCGACCACGAAAGTCACGAGCGCGAACACCAGCCCGAGGCTCAGGACCGTCGCGCCCCCAGTGCCCACGTTGAGCAGGTCGAGCATGGTGGGCAGGCGGGCCGCCGGAAGCAACTCGGCGCTCTGGGCCTCATAGCCCTCGGCCTTGAAGGGCAGGGTGCGCGTCTGGCCGAAGAAGGGATAGGTGTTCGAGCCGATCAGGAAGATGAAGATGCCCGAGGCGATGTAATTCAGCATGATGCTGTTGATGACTTCGCTGGAGCCGAATCTGGCCTTGAGCAGACCCGGAATGGCCCCCCACAGCGCGCCGCCCAGCCCAGCCGCGATGACGGTCAGGGGCAGCAGGAACCAGCCGAGGTCGGGCGGGCCATAGACGCCCATGAACATCGCCGCGACCGCGCCCATCGTGAGCTGGCCCGGCGCGCCGATGTTGAACAGCCCCGTGCGGAAGGCGAAGGCCACCGAGAGGCCCGTGAAGATGAGCGGGGTGGCGAGCTTGAGGCTGTCGAGAAAGGGGTTGAGGGCCGTGACAGGCGCGAACAGCGTCGAGTACACGAAGTACACGATGTCGGCCCGCGTGAGCCAGCCCCCCCAGGCCCCCAGCGCCTGCCCCGACAGGTTGACCGAAGGCTGCACCACGAGCACGACCACCGCGCCGACCAGGATAGCCAGAGCGATGGCGACAGCCGGCACGAGCAGCCCGCGCAGGCGGTTGAGGCGGTCCCACCACGCCGGCTGGGCGCTCAGGCCCGCGCCCGCCGCGATGAGACCGCCCAGCATGGGGAGCAGCAACCCCAGGTTCATGCCGCCGCCCTCATAGAAGTTGCGCAGGGTCCGGCGGGCACCGGGGCGCAGGGCCGAGTCGGCCGCCACGCGCGCGGCCTCGGCCCCCAGGGTGCGCCCGAGCAGGAGCACGGCGATGAACGCCACCACGAAGGCCAGCAGACCCGTCACCCAGAACCAGCGCTGGCGGCGCAGCGCACCGACCACCGTGGCGAGCAGCAGCGCGAGCGCGGCCCAGCCCAGTCCCAGGGTCGTGGCGGCCGAGGGCAGGGCCACGTCCGCATTGGAACTGGTGTTGAGAATCTGTCCCCCGAGGTGCAGCAGGGCGGCGCCGCCGTCGAATGATCGTCCCAGGGCGGCGAGTGGGGTCAGCAGAAGGGCGGCCGTCCCGACGCCGCCCGCGACGAGAGCGATTCTCGACGCGGCCGCAGATGGGCGGGAATCAGGAAGTTGCGTCACCGCTGCATTGTACGCAGTCTAGACCGGGTGGGAATCGCCCTAAACTCCCTTATGTCACACGGTTTCGTCCGTCCCCCCGTTCCCTTTTCGCCGGCGACGCTGCCCCCCGGCATTCCCCGTCTGGGGCTGGGCCTCGCAGCGCTGGGCCGCCCGGCCTACATCAACCTGGGGCACGGCGCGGCGCTAGGACCGGGCAAGAGTGTGGAAGAGCTGCGGGGCCGGACCTGGGCCATGCTCGATCAGGCCTGGGAGGCGGGCCTGCGCTACTTCGACGCCGCACGCAGCTACGGCCGCGCCGAGGAGTTTCTGGGGGGCTGGCTGTGCGCGCGCGGGCACACCGGGACGGCGGTGGTGGCCAGCAAGTGGGGCTACACCTATGTCGCCGACTGGCGCACCGACGCCGACACGCACGAGGTCAAGGATCACACCCTCGCCACGCTGGAGCGGCAGTGGCCCGAGACCCTGACTAGCCTGGGCCGCGCACCCACCCTGTACCTCATCCACTCGGCCACGCTGGACACGGGCGTACTGGGCAACGCCGGGGTCCTGGCCCGTCTGGCCGAACTGGCGGCCGGGGGCGTGCGGGTGGGCCTGAGCACAAGCGGTCCACGGCAGGCCGACACGCTGCGGCGGGCCTTGGAGGCGCGGGTGGACGGTATCTGCCCCTTCTCGGCGGTGCAGGCCACCTGGAATCTGCTGGAGCCCTCGGCGGCTGCGGCGCTGGCCGAGGCACACGCGGCAGGCTGGACGGTCGTGGTCAAGGAGGGCGTCGCCAACGGACGCCTGACTGCCCACGGCCTGAGCGGCGCAGGCGACGTTCCCCCCGCCCTGGCCGCCGAGGCCGCGCGCCTGGGGGTCACCCCCGACGCCGTGGCCCTGGCCGCCGCGCTTGCGCAGCCCTGGGCCGACCTCGTGCTGAGCGGCGCGGCGACCCCCGAGCACCTGCGGGACAACCTGCGTGCCCTAAACCTGCGCCCCGAACCCGGCTTCCTCACGAAGCTGGCCGAGGTGCCAGAGACCTACTGGCGCTCGCGCTCGGCGCTGTCCTGGACCTGAGCGTCCTGGTCTGCGCCGGCCGGGCCCTGCCGGGCGTCCGTGGCCCCGACGACCTCAACCGGAGGAGTCTGGGCACGCGCCGTCAGGGTGTGGGCGCTGGGGAGCCGATCGGGGCCGGGCAGCAGGCGGCCCTCGGCCAGCGCCTGGAGCAGCGGGCGCAGGGGCGGCAGCTCGCGGCGTACGGTGTGCCAGACGAGTTCGGGGTCGATGCCGAAGTAGTCGTGCGAGATGAGGTTGCGCACATCGCGCAGGTACGCCCAGGGAATTTCCGGGGTACGGTCCTGCACGCTCTGGGGAATGAACTTGGTCGTCTCGCCCAGCCGCGCGAGGTTGCGCAGCGCGGCGTCGCGGGTGCGTTCGTCGCGCAGGAAGGTGGTGAGCGAGAGGCCGGCCGTGTCCTCCTGAAGCCGGTCCAGCGCGCCGAGCAGGTCGTAGACCCGCCAGCGCCACCTCTTGGGCCGGTGGGTGATGGGCAGTTCGCCGGTCACGGCCGTCACGTCCACGGCGTCGGCCAGAATCTCGCCGCGCAGGGGAGCCTTGAGGGCCGCCTCGGTCAGGATGTCCACCCGGCGGTCCAGCAGGTCCTCGCACAGCGCCTTGACACGCATGAGGTCGAGCAGCCCGGCCTCCTGTCCGGGCGCGAAATCCACCAGCAGGTCGATGTCCGAGCCGCCCCAGGCCTCGCCGCGCGCCACGCTGCCGAACACGCGCAGCCGCGTGACCCCCAGCGCACGCCACGCCGCCTCACCCGCACGCAGTGCCGAGGCGACGGCCTGAAGCCGGGGATCGGGAAACAGCGGCGCAGTCATGTGTAGGCAGGATAGTGCGCCGCGCGCCAGCATCCCCGCGCGGCCTATGATCGGGCGGTGATCGTCGCCGTGGGCCATGACCTGATTGAGATTGAGCGCATCCGGGGAATGCTGGCGCGCGAGGGCCGGCGCGCCGAGCGCCTGTTTGCCCCCGAAGAGCTGGCCTACTGCGCCCGCCTTCAGGATCCCGCCCCCAGCCTCGCGGCCCGTTTTGCTGCCAAGGAGGCCTTTCAGAAGGTCTGGCCGCGTCCACATGGCTGGCGCGACGTCTGGGTCATCCGAGAGGCGACCCCAGGCGGCCCCTTTCCCTTCGCACGGCCCCGGCTGGGGTACGCGCCGCACCTCGCCGCCGAGATGGAGCAGCGCCGCTGGGTCGCCCACCTGACCCTGACCCACACCAAGGAGCACGCCTCGGCGGTAGTGGTTCTGGAGGAACGGCCGGACGATAGACTTCACCGGATATGACAGCAAATCCACTAAGGCGTGCACTGCGTGACCCGTGGGTCTGGTGGTTCGCACAGGCGCGTGAACATGTCTACGACGACATGGTCTACTTCGTCAGCCGCGAACAGGCACTGGACGACTGGCGGGCCGACGACCGCAAGTGGAATCTCGTGCAGGTCCGGCGCCGAACCATGATCCGCCGGGCAACGCGTCACAACCGGGTTGTAGAAGAGATGGTCAGAGCCATCACCCGGCAGAAGGCCATGAAGGAATAGTCGCCGTGCTGACACCTTCGCCGCCCGCTTCCGACCTACGCTGGAGCATGTCCCCCCACAAGGCCGGCCGCTGGGTATTGCCTCTCCTGTTCACGGTCCTGCCGGGCTCACTCGCCCAGACGGCGGCGCCCGTGTCCCCACCGGCCGCCCCGGCATCCGCGCCGGCGCTCTCGCCCGAACGCAGCGCGGCGCTCACGCGGGGGCGTCAACTGCTGAGCGACTTCTACGCGGTGCGGCTCGACGCCCTGTGGCAGAGCTTCACACCGGAGGTGCGCGCGCAGTGGGGCAGTCTCGCGGCGTTCCGGGCCTTCCGGCTCTCGGGCGTCTCGCAGTACGGCGCCCAGCGCGAACTCGTGCGCGAGCGGACGCTGACCGAGGACGGAGAGACCTTCTATGTCCGCAGCGCCACCTTCGAGAAGGCGCCCAAACAGGTGTGGTCCCTGGTCATCGGCTTCGGCCCGGACGGCCGTGTCAGCACCTTTGGCATCCTCCTAGAGGAAGACCGCAGCGGCGGACAGGTGGCCTGAACCCTGCGGGCGCGGCTCAGGGACGCGGCGGAAAGCGCACGAAGGTGAGCCAGAAGTTCTCGAAAGCGCGGATGGCGTCCAGAAAGTTCTCGAACCCCACCGGCTTGATGACGTATCCGCTGGCGTGCCGGGCATAGGCGTTGGTGACGTCCGTTTCGGCCTGACTCGTCGTGAGCATGAGCACCGGGATACTGGCGAGCTTGGGGTCGGCCTTGAGTTCGGCCAGCACCTCCAGCCCGTTCTTGCGCGGCATGTTGATGTCGAGCAGGATCACGTCGGGGCGGGGCGCGCCGGCATGTTCGCCCTGCCGGCGCAGGAAGTCAATGGCCTCGTCGCCGTCACGGGCGACGTGCAGCCGGTTCCTGACCTGCGCTTCGGCGAAGGCCTCCTGTGTGAGCAGGATGTCCGGCTCGCTGTCCTCGACCAGCAGGATCTCGACCAGAGGGCGCGAATCCGGCATCAGCGGGCCCCGGTGACCGGGAGACAATGAAGACGCGCGCGCAGCATAGGGAGCGAATATACCCCGCCCAGATACGGGGCAGTCACCGGCTCAGCCGCGCAGGGCGTAGCCCACACCGCGCACGGTCCGCAGCAGCCCATACCCGTCGAGGTCGCGCAGCTTGGCGCGCAGGTTGGCCATATGCACGTCCACGACATTGCTGCCCTCGGGGAGGCGGCCCTGCCAGATCTCCTGGCCGATCTCGTGGCGCGAGTACACGCGGCCCGGCTGCCGGATGAGCAGCGCCAGGATGTCAAACTCCTTGGGCGAGAGCCGCAGTTCCTCGGCCTTGTAGGTCACGAGGCGCTTCTGGGGGTCCAGGGTCAGGTCGCCCATGCTCAGGCTCTCGCTGGCGCGCTGGCGCAGCTGCACCTTGACGCGGGCCAGCAGCTCGTCGGGGTGGAATGGCTTGATGAGGTAGTCGTCGGCCCCCAGGCCCAGCAGCCGCACCTTTTCCTCGACAGTGTCGCGTGCGGTCAGCACGATGATGGGCAGGGCGCTGTTCTTGCGCAGACGCTGCACCACGTCGCCGCCGTCGAAGTCGGGCAGGCCCAGATCGAGCAGGATCAGGTCGGGGTGGTCCTCACGGGCCTTGATCAGGCCGTTCATGGCCGAATCGGCGTGGTCCACGGCATACCCCGCATCGGTCAGGTCCAGACGCAGGACATTGGCAATATCGAGGTCGTCCTCGATAACAAGAATGCGGTGTTCGCTCACGGGTCACATGATACGACGCCCGCACCAAGCGCCTCTCGGCGCGGTCTGACTGCCCCCGCCGGCCCCTCCAGGCTTGAGAAGACCTTAAGACGGCCGTCAGCCCAGCGCGGCTCCGGGCCGGGGCGTGTGCTAGGGTAGGTAGACCACGTTCTGGACACGCCGGACGCCGTATTTTTCGGCGCCTGCACGACCAGACGACACAACCTCGCCGTTCAGCCCTTCAGCTGCGCCCCCCAGTGGCGGCCAAGCCTGATCTTCCCCCGCACCCCGCGTGCCCGGAGTTGTAATGACCCAATCCAACCCAGCGGACACCCCCGCCAAGCCCAGCCTCGAAGTCATCCCGCTCGGAGGCATGGGCGAGATCGGCAAGAACATCACCGCCTACCGCTACGGCGACGAGATCATGGTCGTCGACGGCGGCCTCGCCTTCCCCAAGGCCCACCAGATGGGCGTGGACCTGATCGTGCCGCGCATCGACTACCTGCTCGAACACGCCGACAAGATCCAGGGCTGGATCCTGACGCACGGCCACGAGGACCACATTGGCGGCCTGCCGTACATCCTGCCCCGGCTGCCGCGTGTGCCGGTGTACGGCGCGGCCCTGACGCTGGGCCTCGTGCGCGAGAAGCTCAGCGAGTTTGGCCTGAAAGACGGCGAGATCGACCTGCGTGAAGTCCAGATGGGCGACGTGGTGCAGCTCGGCACGCACTTCAGCGCCGAATTCATCCGCATGACGCACTCGATTCCCGACAACGCCGGATACATCCTCAAGACGCCAGTCGGGCAGGTGCTGCACACGGGCGACTTCAAGCTCGACGAGCACCCCAGTGACGGCTTGACGAGCGACTTGGCGCGCATCGAGCAGGCCGGCAAGGAAGGCGTGCTCCTCCTGATCTCCGACTCGACGAACGCCGAGCGGCCGGGACGCACCGCCAGCGAGCGCGACATCGCCGAGAACCTTGAAGAAGTCATCAAGAACTGCCGGGGCCGCGTCTTCTTGACGACCTTCGCCTCGCAGGTCCACCGCATCCAGAACCTGCTGAACATTGCCCACCGCCAGAGCCGCCGCGTGGTCATGGAAGGCCGGTCGATGCTCAAGTACGCCCAGGTCGCGCAGGCGACCGGCCACATGCAGGCTCCCGAGCCCTTTTTGACCTCGGACGACGTGGGCGAGCTGCAAGATCAGCAGCTGCTGTTTGTATGCACGGGGTCGCAGGGGCAGCCGATGGCCGTGCTGGGCCGCCTGGCCTTCGGCAACCACGCCAAGATCGCGCTGCGCCGGGGCGACACGGTCATCCTGAGCAGCAACCCGATTCCCGGCAACGAAGACGCCGTGAACCTCATCATCAACCGGCTGTACGAACTCGGCGTGGACGTGATATACCCGCCGGCCTACCGCGTGCACGCCTCGGGGCACGGCTCGCAGGAGGAGCTGGCGACGGTCCTGAATCTCGCCCGGCCCAAGTACTTCCTGCCCTGGCACGGGGAGCCACGCCACCAGATCAACCACGCCAAGCTGGCCCAGACCCTGCCGCGCCCGCCCAAGCGCACACTGATCGCCAAGAACGGCGACGTCGTGATCCTGGGACCGGACGAGTTCCGCGTGAGCGGCACCGTGCCGGCCGGCGGCGTCTACGTGGACGGCCTGGGCGTGGGTGACGTGAGCGACGACGTACTGCTCGACCGCGTGAATATGAGCCAGGAAGGCATCCTGATCATGAACGCGGTGCTGCACCCCACGCCCCATGTCGAGGTCGTGACGCGCGGCTTCGTACGCCCCAACCGCGAACTCGACCACCAGATCCGGCGCGTGGCGCTGGAGAGCATTGAGCAGGGGCTGCGCGAAAAGAAGCGCCTCGAAGACGTGCGTGACGACATGTACGGAGCCGTCCGTCGCTTCGTGCGCAAGGCGACGGGCCGCAACCCGGTCCTCATCCCCATGATCGTGGACTGAGCCGGTCCGGCCCTCCCCCACTCCCCAAGCTCCCCACCCGGGGAGTTTTTTCATGCTCGCCGGCCCCCGGCGCGGCGCGCGGTAGGGTGGCTCCATGCCCGACCAAGACGTGCTGACCCGGATCTCGCAGGCCACCGGCCTCTCGACCGACGAGGTGAGTGCCTGGCTCGGCCGCGACGAGAACTACGACCTGTCCTGGCTCGACGAGCAGATCGGCGCGGCGCTGGACGAGTCCGACGACCCGCTGGAGTTGCTCGTAGAACGCGGGATCATCACCGAGGAAGAACGCGACGACCTTGCAGGCTGACCTCTGCGTGGCGCGTAGCCAGTCGCTGCTCCACACGGCGCTAGACTCGGGACACAGATGAACGCGGCAGAAACCCGTGCCCTGCTGGGGGCGCTGCGTGAGGCGCTCGCCCGTGGGCAGGGCGCCGCCATCGCCACGGTCGTCGGCGTGCGCGGCAGCGCGTACCGGCGCGAGGGCACCCGGATGCTGGTGCTGGACGACGGCGCGCAGGTGTGCATGCTCTCGGGTGGCTGCCTGGAGGCCGAGGTGGTCGAGGTGGCGCTGGAGGTCATCGCCAGCGGCAAGGCGCAGCTGGCCCACTACGACCTCTCGGAGGACGCGACCTGGGGCCTGGGTATCGGCTGCGGGGGCAGCGTGGACGTGCGGATTGAGCGCGTGGACGAGGGCGACCCCGTGACAGCCGCGTGGCTCGCGGCGCTGGAGGCGGGCGAGGCGGCAGCACTGGCCGTGCCGCTGGAAGGCCAGGGACGTGTCCTGGTGCGCCCGGACGGCGAGGTGGTGGGCACGTTGGCCGACCCCGAACTGCACACCTTCGCTGTGGCGCAGGCCCGGGAGCGCCTGGGCCTGCGCGAGCCGCGCGCCGTGACACTGCGGACGCCTAGAGAGAGGGCTGTGTTCTTCGATCTCAACGTGCCGCCGCCCGTCCTGGTCATCTACGGCGCGGGGCACGACGCCCTGCCACTGGCCGCGCAGGCCCGGACCCTGGGCTACGACGTGCAGGTCGTGGACCCCCGCGCGGCGTACCTCACGCCCGGGCGCTTTCCGGGAGCCGCCCTGCACCGCCTCGCGCCGGAAGAGCTGAGTGCCTTCTCGCCGCCCGAGCGGGCACAGCACCTCATCATGAACCATCATCTCGACCGCGACCGGGTCTGCCTGGCCTACGCGCTGCGCTCGGGCGCGCAGTACGTCGGCGTGTTGGGACCGCGCACGCGCGCGCTGGACCTGCTGGCGACGCTGGAAGCTGCTGGAGAGACCTTCACGGCGGCCCAACTGGCGGCGCTGCGCTCACCGGTCGGTCTCCAGATCGGGGCCGAGGCGCCCGAGGAAGTCGCGATGAGCATTCTCGCCGAACTGATGGCGTGGCGCCGGGGCTACAGCGGCGGTTTTCTGAACGGGCACGCCGGCCGCATCCACGACGCCGAGACACACGCGGCGCCCTAGGGCTTTTCTTTCCTGCGGCGGGCAGCGGGGGTGGGTTGCCCCAGGGCGGTCTTCCCTACCTCGGCGCCGACCTGCCGGGCAGCGTCCAGAAGGCGAGCATCTGGCGCCTCCCGCAGCCGCTCGGCCTGCGCCGCCTTGCTGTCCCGCTCCGGGCGGGTGGCGCCGGGCCGGCTGGGCTGCGCCATCAGGGCGAGGGCCAGTTCGCGCAATACGGTCCACAGGGTCGTTACAACACGCCACATGCCGCAGTGTGGCACGCCGGTTCTCACGTGTACGCGCGGCATCATGCCGGAGATGCGTGTCCGTTGCTTCCCGCTGTCCCTGTGCCTCCTGCTGGTCCTGCCCGCCTGTTCGGAGGCCGAGGCCGCGCAGGTGACGCGGGTGACCGGCGGGGGAATGCTGTACACCGTGGCGACCGTGGACCTCCGGCGCGACCGACTGAGCCTCCACTGGCGCAACCCGACCACCGGTCAGCCGTACCGCACTTTCGGTGAGTTGCGCCGCCGACTGGCGAAGGAGGGCCGCGACCTGGTGTTCGCCACCAACAGCGGTATCTACGCGCCGGGTCTGCGTCCCCTGGGGCTGCATGTGGAGGGCGGCCGGGTTCTCGCGCCGCTGAACAATGCGAGGTCGGGTGGCAATTTCGCGCTGCGGCCCAACGGCGTGTTCTGGATGAAGGGGACGCGCGCCGGCGTCACCGAGACGGACGCCTACCGCCGCCTGAACCCGGAGCCCGAGTTCGCCACCCAGTCGGGGCCTCTGCTGCTCGCAGGTGGGCGGGTCCATCCCGAGTTCAACCGGGGCGGCACGAGTTTCAAGGTGCGCAGCGGCGTGGGGGTGTGCAGAGGCGGCGAGGTGAAGTTCGCCGTGAGCGCCGGGCCGGTGAACTTCTACAGCTTCGCCGTGTTCTTCCGCGACACACTGGGATGCCCCGACGCGCTGTATCTCGACGGCAGCATCAGCGCCTACGCGACCGCGCAGTCGGATACCCAGTTCGCCGACTTCGCCGGGATGTGGGCCGTGACCCGCTAAAAGCGGGGGGCAGGAGCCGCAAACCCCCGCCCCCCACCTGCCCCGCTCAGTTACGCACGGTCAGGGTCAGGGTGGCCTCAGGGGCCTGCGAGACGGCGGTGCCGCGCGGACGCACCTCGTAGGTGACGCGACTCTCGCTTCCCGAACGGCCTCCCGGATTGCTCGTGTAGCTCCAGGCGCAGCCTTCGCCCAGCGTCACGGTGCGGGTGCCGATCACGCGTTCGCCGCGCTTGACGGTTACGGTGTAACCCTCGCCGCTGCCCACCCCGCCAAAACGGTAAGGCGCGGACACGGTCTCGCCGTCTTTCAGACTCACGGTCAGGGCCTCGGTGCAGGTCGCGCCCGCCTCTGCGCCGGTAGCGGCCGCGTTGGCAGTCACGGTCAGGGGCAGGCTGGCGGCCTCCTGACCGTCCGCGCCGCGCAGGACGTAGGTCTTGGCGCCGGGCGTAGCGGCGGGGACCGCCAGGGTCCAGGTGCCGTCCACGCCGACCGTCACGTTGCCGATGCTCGTACCGTTCTCTAGGACCTCGTAACTCTGTCCAGCCGGGCCAGTCCCGCTCAGCGTGAGACCAGCGGCCGAGACTTCGGCCCCGTTGGCCGGCTGACCGAAAGCGACTGCACCCTCGGGAGGCGCGGCCGTGTTGGCCGCAACAGAAGCAGCAGCGCCCGCTACACCGGTCGTGTCGGTGCCGGCGTTACCCGCCGTAGCCGGGGAGGAGGCGTCTGCCGCGCCCGCGTCCGTCGCCGTTCCCGAACCAGACGCCGCGTCAGCGGGAACCGTCTCTGCTTCCGTACCCGCCGCCGCGCTCCCCGTGTCCGAAGTGGTACCCGTGCCCGAGGTGTCGCCGTCGCCGGTCACGTTCACCTTGAATTCGCTGCGTACACCCTCGCCACCGATCACGCTGTAGGTGTGCTCACCGGGGGTCGGAGCGGGCAGCTCAGTGCTCCAGTTGCCGCTGGCGTCGGCCGTCGCCGTGCCGACCTCCTGCCCCTGGTCCTCAATACGCAGCGACTGGCCTGCAGTCGCCGTGCCGCTCATGGTGAAGGCCTGGGCCGGAAGTTCCGTCCCAGAGGCCGGGGACGTGACCACGATGCCGCTGCCCGCTGCGCTGGTGGTCGCCGCGCCGGTGCCCGTCTGGGCAGCGTTGTTGTTGCGGTTGACCACCCAGCAGCCCCCCAACAGCAACAGCAGCAGTAGGGGAATGAGCCACCACGGAAAGGCCCGCCGCTTTTCGGGGACCGGACTTGCGGGTGGAGGAGTGATAGGCGCAGCCGGGGCCGGTGGTGTGGGGGCGGCGACGCGGGTGGGTCCAGAGGCCGGAGCCGCGCGCGCGATCACCTCGGGCGGCCTGGTGCCGCCGGCAACTGCGCCGCCCGCTAGAGTTGCGGCACCCAGAAGTGCTGTCAGGCCCCCCATGCCCGAAGGAATCAGACCCGGAAGCTGCGGCCCCAGGGCGGTGAGCTCGGTGCTCAGGCCGGCGGCGTCCAGCGAGCGGGCCTGAGCGTGGCGAGCCACCAGCGCAAGCACGAGCGGCGTCAGGAGGGCCAGCAGGCGCCCGGCACTCGCTCCGCTGCCCCCGAGCGCCGTGCCCAACCGGCCTGTCATGGCCTCGAAGTTGCCGAACAGGCCGCCCAGCAGCCCCCGGCCCTGGCCTTCCAGGCGCGCCATCTCGGCCGAGTCACCCAGCAGCGCCGTATTCAGGCCACCCTCCGGTGTGGTCAGACGGTCAAATCCCCCGCCCTGACGCAGCAGTTCGGCAGCCCCCGACGGCGAGCTTCCCTTGCCGGCCACGGCGTTCAGGACCACCGGTAGCGCGCCGGCCACCGCGCGGCTGCTCGTGCCCGCACTGAAGCCCCCCGCCCGGCCGATCTGGTCAGCAGCCCGGCCCGAGAACTGCGCGCGGATCAGCTCCAGCAGGCCAGCCGTCTCCAGGGCGCCGACCGCCGCCCCAGCAATAGCTGGCTCGGGCATAACGCTCTCAGGCGCAGAGACGTGGGCAGGTACAGGCTCAGGTGAGGCTGCCTTGGTGAAGGAGACGGCCGAAGTGGTGCTGGGGGCGGCTTCGACCAGGGGGTCCGGGACGGAGGTCAGCGCCGGGGTCACGCCGGCAGGCAGGTCGGCACCGGGTAAGAAAGGCTCTCCGGGTACTGGGTCCAGGCCGGGAACTGGGCCGACCTTCCTCTGGGCACCGGTCACTGCTGCAACGGCGCCCGCCGCACTCAGGCCGCTCAGGTTTAGCGGCGCCGTCTCCATCCCGTAGAAGGCCTGGGTCATGTCCTCCTGCTGACCCAGACGACTGAGAAGCAGTGGCAGGGCCATGTGCAACAGGCGGACTTCGCCCGCTTCGCCGGCAGGTGCCGACTCCCCCAGCAGTACCGGGGCCAGCAGCGCGCCGGCCTGTTCGAGGTGCCCGGCCCCGTCGGGATCGTCGAGCACCTCGGTTACCGGGCCGAAAACGGGCAGATTGTCCACCGCCTCCTGAACCTGCGCGCGTCCCTCCGGCGTACCCGCGTGGGCCGCCAGGGCGCCGAGCTGCCTGGGGAGTCCGGCCGCGAGCGTGTGGGCTGCCGCCTGCGGGCCGAGACCAACGGCCTCGCCCAGACGTGTGGCGGCGCCCCCGCCGAAGTAATTCTGAAGGTCTTGCGTGATGGTCATAGGCGTCTCCTCGTTCTGGGGGCCAGGCGGCAGGTGACCCCGCCGGCCGGGGCACATTGTGTGGCAGTTCACACGGCAGTGAGTCCACCGTACCCCACAGCGGCCCTCCCCCGCCTCAAAGGCCCGTGAACGTTCGCTAAGGTTCGGGGGTCGCTGGGCGGCCTGTGGGCTTACCCTGGGGCATGACCGCTCCTGCTTACCCGCTGAAGTCGGCCGCGTGGCTGCTCGACCACCTCGATACCCCCGAAGTGCGCGTACTCGACTGCCGTTACGCCCTCTCTGACCCGCTGTTGGGCCGCCTGGCCTATATGGAGAACCACATTCCCGGCGCCGTCTATGCCGACCTGGAAACCGACCTGAGCGGCCCGGTGCAGGACGGCGGTGCGGGGGGCCGTCACCCGCTGCCCGACCCGGAGACCCTGGCGGCGTGGCTGGGCAGCATAGGCATTGGGAACGGCAGCGTGGTCGTGTGTTACGACGATCCTTCGGGCGGTCAGGGCTTCTATGCCGCGCGGGCGTGGTGGCTGCTGCGCTGGCTCGGGCACCGGGAGGTCTATGTTCTCGACGGGGGCTATCCCGCCTACCGCGCCGAGGGCGGTGAGGTGACGGCCGAGGAGCCGGCGCCTGCCCCAGTCACCTTTACCCCCAGCGTCCGCCCCGAGCTCGTCGCCACGGCGCAGGACGTGGCCGAGCGGCCGGAGGGCACGCTGCTGCTCGACTCGCGCGCGCCCGAGCGGTACCGCGGCGAACGCGAACCTATCGACGCGCACGCCGGGCACATTCCGGGTGCCGTGAACCGCGACTGGTCCGGCGCCCTGAACGCCTACGGTCACTGGCGCGACGTGGAAGCGCAGGCCGCTCGCCTGGACGCCGGCCAGTCCCCCACCATCACCTATTGCGGCAGCGGCGTGAGCGCGGCGCCCAACCTGCTGGCCCGCGAACTGGCCGGCGTGCCGCTGGGGCCGGACAACCGGCTGTATGCGGGCTCGTGGAGTGACTGGATCAGCGACTCCGCGCGCCCGGTGGCGACCGGTGACTTCAGCACGGGCGACGAAGTGGTAGGGCCCCGCCCCGAGACCCTGACCGGCGAGCCCGCCCCGTCCTGACCCGGACTCCGGTGCGGCCGAAGCGTCCCAGGGGCAGCCTCGGCCAGCCCCAGGCCAGAGGGGTTGGAGGGCTTGCGCAGCTGCCAGCGCCGCCCGCCTCGGACCAGCCTCAATCTCTTCAAGGAGTTCCGGCTCTTCAGGAGACTCCGGGCGCCGTGACCTCGGCCGTCACCTCGCCGTCGGCGAACTCCAGGCGCAGGGCCGTGCCGGGCCGCAGCCCCGCCGCGCGCGTCACGACCTCGCCGCCTGCACCACGGACGAGAGCGTAACCGCGGGCCAGCGTGCGTCCGGGAGTCAGGCCCAGCGCCTGACGCATAAGGGCGTCCACCTCCAGGGCCGCGCGGTCGGCGGCGCGCCGGGCAGCCAACCCGGCCCGGTCGTGTGCCCAGTCGGCTGCCGCCGCTGCGTCCACCAGCACCTGCGCCGCATGGGCGCGGATGGTCCGGGCATCCTCCTGGGCCTGGGCCGCCGCCGCCGCGACGGTGCGCACGATCAGGGCCGCTGCCTTGCTCGGCGTGTCGGTCCGCACGCAGGCCACCTCATCGGGCAGGGTGTCGTCGCGGGCGTGGCCTAGACCCGTGATGACCGGCGCGGGAAAGGTCGCTAGGTCGCGCGCCACCCCCAGGTCGTTGAGCCAGGCCAAGTCTGTTACAGCCCCGCCCCCGCGGATCACGACCAGGGCGTCGAGCGGGGCCTCGGCGTGGGCCTCGCGCGCCTGCGAGATGACCGCTCCCAGGCTGGCCGACGCCGACGGTCCCTGGAAAGTGGCCTCCAGGTACACGAATTCGGTGACTCCGGCGGCCTCCAGCGGATCGGTCTCGCGCCGGAAGTCCCCCAGTCCCGCCGCCCCGGTGGGCGAGATGACCGCCACGCGGCCGAAGTCGGTCGGCGGGGGCAGCAGGCGGTTCAGGCCGTAGACCCCCTCGGCGACCAGGGCCGCCCGCAGGGCGTCGAGGCGCAGCGCGGCGTCGCCCAGGGTGTATTCGGGCGAGAGGTCGAGGATATTGAGCGAAAAGCCGTACTGCGGATGAAAGTCCGGCTGACAGAACAGCAGCACCTTGAGGCCGGCGGTGAGGCCGCCCCCGGTCGCGCGGCGGAACTTGCCCTCCGTCTCGAACCGGTCGCGCGCCCACAGCGTCGCGCGGCATTTGGCGACCTCGCCGCCCTCACCGAGCTGCACGAGGTCGAGGTACAGGTGGCGCCGGTCGGTGAGGCTGGCGATCTCGGCGCGCACCCACACCGCTCCCGGTACCCCGCGCGCGATGACCTGACCGACATACGCCAGAACGTCCGCAAGGTCGAGAAACTGCTCGGGAGGCCGGGCCGGCTCGGCCTTCTTGCGGCTCCGGCGCCCGGCAGTCACAGCCGCGCTCCGAGCAGCCGGCCCGCGACGGCCGCGCCCAGCCCCAGCACCACGCTGACGGCCGCGTAGGTCAGGGCCCAGGCCACCTGGCTGCGCAGCAGCAGGCCGTCGATCTCAGTGGTGAAGGTCGAGAAGGTCGTGAAGGCCCCCAGTACCCCCGTGCCGAACGCCACGCGCGCCGCCTCGGGCCACACGCCCCGGCCCACGAGCGCCAGGGTCAGGCCCAACAGAAAGGACCCCCCCACGTTGATGGCCAGCACGGCGAGCGGCAGCCCCGTGCGGGTAGTGAGCGGCAGCAGGGCCAGCACCACCCCCTGACGCAGGCCCGCGCCCAGCGCTCCGCCCGCGAGCAGCCACAGCCACAGCGACAACTTCATGGGCGCAGCATAGGCGGGCCGGGCGCGCGCGATGGTGGGCCGGGGCGGGCCCGGACGCGGTCAGTCGAGCTCGACCAGGGTGTTGGTGAAGCTCATGTAGACCTCCGCGTGGTCGCCGCCCTCGTCGTCGTTGCGGAGATTGAGCTGATGGTTGGTGGCGGCCGGGTTGTGGGCGGTGTTGCGGACCACCACGATCTCGAAACTGCCCGTGCCGTCGAGGTCGTTCGTACCTTCGGACGTGCCCTCGAACAGCCGGCCGTCGCCGTGCACCGTGACGCGCCCGTCGCGCGCCGCCTGCGCCCGGAAATCGAGCTCGACCCTGCACTCTCCGCCCCAGCGCACCGGGGTCAGGCTGAAGAACGAGGCGGGCTGGTCCTCGTTCAACACAAGGCTGAAGCGCTGGGTATTGTCGACGTGTTCGTCGGACTCGGGCCAGTTCTCGTCGTCGGTTCCCTTCACATTGATGATGGCAGTGACCAACCGGCTCATGTGGACCTCCCCTGTGCGTTCCCTCCGCAGTGAATGGGCGAAACTTCCGTCCGGGCCGCCGCCTGCCTGCACGCCACCTCCCCGGCCCGCACCGGAACTCCGGGGTCTGGGGCCACTCATGGCCCCAGCCTAGGCCGTGGGGCGTTGCTCCGGCGTTGCGGAACGCCTGCGCATCCGGCGGCCATCCATCCCACAGTCACGCCGCGCGGATAGCATGGACAGCGATGATCCGCGCCAAGCGTCTGGACAATGGGCAGGCCCTGGAGTGGACCGGGCAGTCGGAGGGGGTCTGGGTGGACGCCCACGACCCCACGCCCGAAGAACTCGCGCGTCTACGCGCCGCCTTTCCCCTCAACCGCCTCGCGCTCGACGACGCCCTGGAACGCGGCCACTGGTCGCGCGCCGAGCAGTACCCCGAGCATTCATTCATCACGGTGCGCAGCTTCACGCGGCCGGCCGACCCCGACGAGTTCACCGAGCGCCTGAGCCTGTTCGTATTTCCTCACGCCGCCCTGAGCCTGAGCCACACCGGCACCCTCGCGCTGACGGCCGTGTGGGAGCTCGTGGGACGCGACAGCGTAAACACGGCGCAGGAGGTGACCTACGAGCTGCTCGACGCCACCGCCGACACCTTTTTTCAGCTCAGCGACGCATTGGAGGCGCGGGTCGAGACGCTCGAGGAACAGGTGTTCCGCGACCAGCGCAGCAACCCGGTGGGGCCGGTCTTCGAGCTCAAGCACCTGCTGGCCCAGGCCCGGCGGCTGGCGAGCGAGGCGCGCGAGGCGACCGCGCTGCTGGGCCGCCACGCAACCGGCACGAGCGCCGACCTTGTGCGCTACCGCGACGTGCAGGACAGCTTCACGCGCGTGAGCAGCCGCCTCGACGGGCTGCGCGACTTCCTGACCAGCCTGCTCGACCTGCACCTGAACCTCCAGAGCCAGCGCATGAACGAGGTGATGCGCACCCTGACGGCCGTAAGCGTCATCTTTCTGCCCCTGACCTTTCTGGCAGGCGTGTGGGGCATGAATTTTGAGCACATGCCCGAACTCAAGAGTCCCTACGGCTACCTCTTCGCGTGGCTGAGTTTCGCGGCGGTCGGGGGCGTGCTCGCGGTGTACTTCAAGCGCCGGGGCTGGTGGTGAACCGGGAAGGCTAGAGGCGCGGCAGCAACGTCACGATGACCGCGACCGTGACCACCGAGGTCAGGGTTGAGAGCAGGACCACGCCCGCCACGGTGTCGGTGTCGCCGCCGTACTCGCGGCCCAGCAGCAGGGCATTGACGGCCGTAGGCATTCCGGCCGAGAGCACGAGTACCGCGAGCGCCTCGTGCCGGAGCCCGGCCAGCGTGCCCACCCCCAGCGCAACGAGCGGCCCCCCGACGAGCCGCGCCGCCGCCGCCAGCCACAGCCGCCCGTGCAGCCGCGGCCAGCCGCCTGCGCCCAGTTGCAGCCCCAGCGAAAGCAGCACCATCGGCAGGGTCGCCTGTGACAGCAGCTCGACCCCCCGCGACACGCCCGCCGGCACGGGCAGGTGTAGCAGCCGCCACGCCAGGGCCACGAGCGCCACCGTGATGGCCGGCAGCCGGAACAGGGTCTGGAGCAGGCCCCACACGCCCCGGCTGGCCGCGCCGCCGTACAGCACCGGCCCGACCACGTACATCCCGACGAACGACATCAGAAAGAGCAGCGTGGCCCGGTCGAACCCCGCCTGCCCGAAGGCGAACAGGGCGATGGGCAGCCCCATGTTGCCGCTGTTCCAGATGCCCACACTGGCCGCGAGACTGCGCTGCTCCGGCCGGGAACGGCCCACCCCACACAGCCACCCCAGCCCGACGCACAGCACGAGTACGCCCAGGTAGGCGCCGCCGAGTTGCAGGGCCTCGGCGGCGCGCACAGGGGTGGTCAGGACCGTGTTCAGCACGAGCGCCGGGCTGAGCAGGTACAGCGTGACCCGCGAGATGGTGGCCTGATCGATAGGCAGGCGCGAGGAGAGCAGCGCGCCCAGTCCCGCCACCAGGATCACCGGAAAGAGGACGGTGCCGAGCGCTTGGAGCATGATGCCCATGCTGGCACGGCGGCAGCGTGCAAAACTGCCCGTGTCCGGGGAACACGGGCGGCGCTAGGTCTGCCGGATCGGCAAGACGTGGCAGGGAGATCTCCCCCACCCTCTGCGCCTTACAGCGCTTCGAGCATGAGGCGGTCGGGGTTCTCCAGCAGGCGGATGACCTCCTTGCAGAACCGGGCGGCCTCGGCGCCGTCCACGAGGCGGTGGTCGAAGGACAGCGACAGGTACATCATGTGCGCCACGACGATGTTGTCGTCCTCGTCCACGATGGGCCGCTTGACGATGCTGTGCACGCCCAGGATCGCCGCGTCGGGCACGTTGATGATCGGGAAGGAGAACAGCGCCCCGATGGACCCGATGTTGGTGATGCTGAAGGTGCTGCCCGCCAGTTCGTCGGGGGCGAGCTTGCCCGCCTGCGCCCGCCCGGCGAGGTCGGTGACTTCGCGCGCGAGGTCGAAGATGCTCTTGTGGTTCACGTCGCGCAGCACCGGCACGGTCAGGCCGGCGTCGGTCGCCACCGCCATGCCGAGGTTGTAGTAGCGCTTCTGCACGATCTCGCCCGTCGCCTCGTCAAAGGAAGTGTTCAGGCTGGGGTACTTGCGCAGCGCGGTCGCCACCGCGCGGAAGATGAAGGGCAGGTACGACAGCCGCACGCCCGCCGCCTGCGCGTCGTCCTTGACACGGGCGCGGAACTCGACGAGGCGGGTCAGGTTGACCTCGTCCACCGTCAGGGTGCGCACGGTGTAGAGGTGCGAGGCCTGCATCTGCGTACTGATCGCCCGGCGCATTCCGCGCAGGGGCACGCGGTCTTCCAGATGCTCGTAGCCCTTGGGCGTGCGGTACTGCACCGGGGGAACAGGCAGGCCGCTGCCCGACGGAGCGCGGGGTGCGGGCTGGGGCGCCGGGGCGGCAGGCGTGGGCGCGGCCTGCGCCGCAGCCGGGGCAGCCGCCACCGGCGCCGCCCGACCCGCTTCGCTGTGCGCCAACACGTCCTGCACCCGGATCCGGCCGTTGGGGCCGCTGCCACCGACCCCGGCCAGGTCCACACCGAGTTGGCGGGCCAGTTGGCGCGCGGCAGGTACCGCGAGAACCCGGCCGTCGGCCCTGGCCGCCGCTGCGGCCACCGGCCTACGCTCCAGTACGCCCGTGCCGGCGGTGCTGCTGCCCGGCGCGCCGCTGCCGCTGCGGCTCCCCAGACCCTGAACCTTGACCTGCTCGTCGCTGGCAAACGCCTTGAAGAGGCTGGCCGAGTCGTCGTCGGCCTTGGGCAGGTGCGTCGCCTCGACGATGCTGCCGCCGACCTGCTCACGCTCCTCCTGGGCCTGGGGGGGCAGAGTGTCGGCGGCCGGGTTGCCGGCACTGTCCTGGATGGCCTGCTCCGGGCTGGGCGTGGACGCGCCCGCCGCGCCGCCCTCGTCAATCACGGCGATGGCCGCGTGGACGGCCACCACGTCACCCTCCTGCGCCAGCCGTTTGTGCAGCACACCCGCGACGGGACTGGGCAGCTCGACCGTCACCTTATCGGTCATGACCTCGCACAGGGGCTGTTCCAGGGCGATGTCGTCGCCTTCCTCGACGAGCCACTTCAGGATTTCACCTTCGACCACACTTTCGGCCAGTTCGGGCAGCAGCACTTCTTTCATAGGGAACCTCGTTGTGGAGATGTTTGCGGGCGCGTCAGCGCAGCCAGAAGGCGCGGATCAGGCCGTAGACGAACAGCAGCGCTCCCAGTACCTGAATCCAGCGCTCGCCCCGGCCGTACACCCAGGCCGCGGCGCCCAGCAGCGCGAACAGGGCGCCGATGAGCAGGCTCTGCCAGGGCTCGGCGAGGCGGTTGGCCAGGGCGTACAGCCCGAACCCGATCAGCAGGCCCAGGACGCTCAGGAGGGGACGCGACAACTCGAACTTCATGCTTCAGGCTACGGGAGATCGGTTGGGCCGAACTGCATTCCGAATCTTCTGGAAAGTCGCGGGAAGATTGTGCATTCCGTCCAGCCCACCTGCCGCTTCTCGCTCCGCTCGGAAAATCATTCGTCATGACTTCCGCGGTTCAGTAGTTCAGCGCGCGGACGCAGGCCGCCGCGACGCGGTTGGGGCCTGGCAGATACACCTTGTCCTGCACGTAGGGATACGGCGTGTCGAAGCCCGCGACCTGCACCACGGGGGCCAGCAGCGAGTCGAAGGCCTGCTCCTGGATCACGTAGGCCACCTCACCCATGAAGTTGGCGGTGCGCGGCGCCTCGCTGACCAGAACGGCGCGGCCGGTCTTCTCGACGCTCGCCAGCACCTTCTCGCGGTCCCAGGGCACCAGCGAGCGCAGGTCAATGACCTCCACGCTCACGCCCTCGGCGGCCAGCGCGTCGGCCGCTTTTTCCAGGTCGGGCATCACGCCGCCGTACCCGATGAGCGAGAGGTCGCTGCCCTCCCGGCGCACGGCCGCCTCGCCAATTCGGACGGTGAAGTCGTGGCCCGGCACCTCGCCCCGCGCCGCGCGGTACAGCCGCTTGGGCTCGAAGAAGATGACCGGATCGTCGCCCCGGATGGCCGCCTTGAGCAGTCCCTTGGCGTCGTAGGGCGTGCTGGGCATGAGCACCTTGAGGCCCGGCGTATGCGCGTAGTACGCCTCCGGACTCTGCGAGTGGTGGTGCCCGCCCTTGACCCCGCCGCCCGACGGCGTGCGGATCACCAGCGGCGCCGTGAACTGCCCGCCCGAGCGGTAGCGCATCTTGGCTGCCTGACTGATGATCTGGTCGAAGCCCGGCCCCATGTAGTCCGCGAACTGGATTTCTGCGACCGGGCGCAGGCCGCGCACCGCCATCCCCACCGCCGCCCCGACGATGCTCGCCTCGGAAAGCGGAGTATCGAAGACGCGGTGCTTGCCGAAGCGTTCCTGAAGGCCGGCAGTTGCCATGAACACGCCGCCGCGCGCGCCCACGTCCTCGCCGAACAGCACGACGCGTTCGTCACGCGCGAGTTCCTCGGCGAGGGCCTCGGTCACGCCCTGGATGAGATTGATGGTCCGGGGTTCGGCCTCTCCCCCGCCCTGCCCGGCGCCCGGCGCCCTGACCGCGTCCTGCGTGGCGGTCATGCACGGCCTCCATTCTGCGCAGCGGTCTGCTCGGCGCGCAGCTCGCGCTCCTGCTCGCGCAGGTGGGGCGGCAGGTCGGCATAGACGTCCTCGAACACGATGCGCCAGTCGGGCTGGCCGGTCGCCTCGGCGCGGCGCACCTCCTCGTCCACCTCGCGGTGGGTGCGGGCGATCAGCTCAGCGCGCTCGGCAGAGTCCACCGGGTGCCCCAGGTGGGCCAGGAGCGCCTCGACACGCGCGATGGGGTCACGCCCCAGCCACTCCTGCACCTCCTCGCGGGTGCGGTAGCTCTTCTCGGCGTCGGCGTCGGCATTGCTGTGCGACCCCACGCGGTAGGTCAGGCACTCGACCAGCGCGGGGCCGTTGCCGGCGCGCACCCACTCGGCAGCGTGCGTGCAGACCTCGATGACGGCCACGATGTCGTTGCCGTCTACATAGAAGCCCGGCATCCCGTACGCCTTGGCCTTGATGTGGATGTTCTCGCTAGCTGTCTGGGCCTTGAGGTTGGTGCTGATGGCCCACTGGTTGTTCTCGCACACGAACAGGCAGGGGGCCTGCGCCGCGCCGGCCATGTTCAGGCCCGCGTGCCAGTCGCCCTCGCTGGTGGCCCCGTCCCCGAAGGTCGTGACCGTGATCTCGTCGGTGCCCAGGTACTTCTGCGCCATGGCGTTGCCGGCGGCAGGCGGCACCTGCGACGCGATGCTGGAACTGATGGACACGAAGTTCTGCGCGCGCGCCGCAAAATGGTGCGGCATCTGGCGGCCACGGGAAGTGTCCGAGTTGGTGCCCAGGCACTGGCTCAGCAGCTCGAACATGGGCACGCCCATCGCCAGGCCCAGCGTGTGGTCGCGGTAATACGGCCAGACCCAGTCGTGACCCACGCGGATGCTGCGTGCGAGGCCCACCTGGGTCGCCTCCATGCCGCTCGACTGGGCATAGAAGGTCGTGCGGCCCTGACGCAGCAGGGTAATGAGTTTGCGGTCGAATTCGCGCGCGCGCAGCATCTGGGCATGCAGGTCGCGCAGCCGCTCGGGCGTGAAGGAAGGGGGCAGCGGCCGCAGCGGCACGCCGTCCTCCGCCACGTAGCGGATCGGCTGGGATGTAAAGGGCTGGATCATGACGGTGCAGGCCTCCGGAAACGGGGGCGCGGAACGCCGCACCTGCGGCTCCGCCTCCCCGAAAGAATCTGTCTAGCTAACGCTCGTTAGGTATTTTAGGGGCAGAAGCGTGAAGACTCTGGTTGTCCAGTTTGGGTGGACAAGGGGTCTGCCCGCCTTCCGCGACCCACCTCACGCTGCGTCAGGGCGGCGCCCGGTACACTGGGAGGGTTATGAGTGCCTGGAACGTCCTGGTCATCGGTGGGGGTCATGCGGGCCTCGAAGCGGCCTGGGCCGCCGCGAAGTTCTCACGCGTGGCGTTGCTCATCGGCAACCCGGCCACGGTGGGCCGGATGCCCTGCAACCCGGCGGTCGGCGGTCCCGGCAAGAGCCAGCTCGTGTTCGAGGTACAGGCCCTTGGCGGCTTGATGGGCCAGTTGGCCGACGACACGGCCATTCACACCCGCGTCCTGAACGCGAGCAAGGGCCCGGCGGTCCAGTCACTGCGCGTACAGAACGAGCGCGACGCCTACGCCGAGCGTGCCCAGGACGTGATCTTCAGTCAGCCCGAGATCGAGATCGTGCGCGGCGAGGCAGCCGACTTGGAGAGCGACGGGCGCGGCGGCTGGACCGTGGTCACGACCGACGGGCGGCGCCTTGAGGCCCGCAGCGTGGTCGTCGCGGCCGGGACCTTCATGCGCGGCGTGACGTGGTACGGCCGCCACTCGCGCCCCGAGGGCCGGCAGGGCGAGCCACCCTCGCGCTTCCTCTCGGCGCCGCTGGCCCGTGCGGGTCACATTCTCAAACGCTACAAGACGGGCACGCCCCCCCGCGTGCGGGCCGACTCGGTACGGTTTGGTGACCTGCTCGAAATCCCCGCCGATCCTCAGCCACGCGGCTTTACCGGCCGCCCCGGCCCCCGCGCCGCCGAATCGCCGACCTGGCAGACCCACACCACGGCCGAGACGCACCGCCTCATCCAGGAGAACCTCCACGAGTCTCCGATGTACGCGGGCGACATCGAAGGTCTGGGACCGCGCTACTGCCCGAGCATTGAGGACAAGGTCGTGAAGTTCGCGCACCACGACCGCCACCTGCTGTTCGTCGAGCCGGACGGCATCCAGACGAGTGAGGTGTACCTTCAGGGCTTCAGCTCCTCAATGCCGCCCAAGTTGCAGGACCAGCTCGTGCGGACCCTGCCGGGCTTCGAGTCGGCCGTCATCCAGCGCTACGCCTACGCGGTCGAATATGACGTCGTGGACTCGACCGAGCTGACCCTCAACCTCGAGTCGCGCGTCATGCCGGGCGTCTTCACGGCCGGCCAGATCAACGGGACCAGCGGCTACGAGGAGGCGGCAGCGCAGGGGCTGGTGGCGGGCACGGCGGCGGGGCGGCGCGCGTTGGGCCTGGACGAAGCGTTCATCGGCCGTGAAACCGGGTACCTGGGCGTACTGCTCGACGATCTGGTGTTCAAAGGGAGCGACGAGCCCTACCGCATGATGACCAGCCGCGTCGAACACCGTCTACTGGTTCGTCAGGACAACGCCGACGAGCGCATGACTCCCCTGGGGCACGCCCTGGGACTGGTTGGCGACACCGAACTGGCGCGGGTGCAGGCCAAGTACACGCGGGTCGCGGCCGGCAGCGAGGCGCTGCGCCGGCAGCGGGCGAACGGCCAGACTGGCGACGCCTGGCTGCGGCGTCCCGAGTTCGCCCTGGCGGATGTCGAGGCGCTGGGAGTCACCCTGCCCGAACTGAGTGCCGACGAGCGCGAGGCCGTCGAGATCCGGGTGAAATACGCCGGCTATATCGACCGGGCCCGTCAGCAGCTCCGCGCTGAGGACCGTGCGCGCGACCTCAGCCTGCGGGGCGTGGAATTCGCCGGCGTCGCCTCGCTCTCCAACGAGGCCCGCGAGAAGCTCGCGCGGCTGCAGCCGCAGACGGTGGCGCAAGCGTCGCGCATCTCGGGAGTGCGCCACGCTGACATCAGTGCCCTGCTGGTGCATCTGCGGCAACGGGGTGTTTCACGAGAAACCTGACGGTGAAACATCCGAGACGGCCAGAGCTGCGGAGCGGGACGACCATCCCGCTTTTTTGTTGGCTTGACCTCCCTACCGTTTCACGGGAAACTTGACGGTGAAACAAGGAGGACCGCACTTGGCGACATTTGGAGAAGGCCTGCTGTTGGGCGTCCTGATTGGCGAGGGGCATTTCGGCGGAGACGGCAAACAGCCGCAGGTGACGGTGCGGATGCATACCCGGCACGAGCGTCTGTTCCAGACTCTGCTGGGCCTGTGCCCAGGCTCGAAACTCTACGGGCCCTACCACCACGGTGGCCGGCACTACTATCAGTGGATGGTGCGCGGTGACGCGCTGCGGGAGACGCTCGTGCCGGTGCTCGACGGCCTGCCACTGGAAGACACCGACGCGCACGTGTACGAGCGCTATCAGGACATGAAACGGAGGTACGACTTATGACGCCGGACGGCGAAACCCTGCTGATGGACGGGGGACGGGCGCTGGGGCTGGACCTCGCGCCGCACCTGCCCGCCTTTGCCGAACTGCTGCGGCTGCTTCAGGAAGGCAACGCCCGCCTGAACCTGACGGCTCTCAAGACCGAGCGCGACATCGTGCTCAAACACTTCGTCGACTCGCTGAGCTGTCTGCGCGGCGGCGACCTGGACGGAGAAGGCCTCGTGCTCGACCTGGGCACGGGCGCCGGCTTTCCCAGCCTCCCGCTGGCCATCGTGCGGCCGGAGCTCGACCTCGTGCCGCTGGACTCGGTCGGCAAGAAGATCCGCTTTGTCGAGGAGACGGCGGCGGCCCTGGGTCTGGACAACGTGCGCCCGCTGGTCGGCCGCGCCGAGATGCTGGGCCGTCAGGAGGAACACCGGGGAGCCTACGACCGCGTGGTGGCCCGCGCGGTGGCGGCGCTGCCTGTCCTGGCCGAACTGGCGCTGCCCCTGCTGCGGGTAGGAGGCCGGCTGGTCGCCCAGAAAGGCGCGATCACCGGTGAGGAACTGCGCGCCGGGCAGCGGGCGGCCGGCGAGGTCGGCGGACAGGTTCAGGCGGTGGACGCCTTCGAGCTGCCGCTGTCGGGCGACGCCCGCACCCTGATCGTGGTCACGAAGACCAGGCCCACCCCGGCGAAATACCCCCGGCGCGAGGGCGTGCCGAACACGCAGCCCTTATTCTGGACGGCGAAGTGAAACGGCTTGCACTGGCGGAGCGCCCATGAAGACCCTGGGCGTGGTGAATCAGAAGGGCGGCGTCGGCAAGACGACCACCGCCGTCAACCTGGGGGCGTATCTGGCGGCGGGGGGCAAGAAGGTCCTGCTGCTCGACATGGACCCGCAGGGCAACGCCACCAGCGGCCTGGGCCTGCGCGGCGCGGCGCACGGGCTGTACGAGGCGCTCGGGGAACCCGCCCGCGCCGCCGAGTTCACGTTGAGTACGGGCCAAGCGGGGCTGGACGTGCTGCCGGCCACCCCCGACCTCGCGGGCGCAGGCGTGGAACTGGCCGACGACCCCGACGCCCTGGCGCGGCTGCTCGCCAGCCTGAGCGGCTACGACCTCGTGCTCATTGACGCGCCGCCCAGTCTGGGGCCGCTCACCGTGAATGTGCTGGCCGCCGCCGACGCGCTCCTCATTCCGCTTCAGGCCGAGTATTACGCGCTGGAAGGCCTCGCCGGCCTGATGGAGACGGTGAGCCGGGTCCAGGGCGGCCTCAACCCCCGCCTGAAGGTCCTGGGCATCATCCTGACGATGTTCGACGGCCGTACCAATCTGGCGCAGGAGGTCGAGTCGTCGGTGCGCCAGCACTTCGGAGAACTGGTGTTCTGGTCGGTCGTGCCGCGCAACGTGCGCCTCTCGGAAGCGCCGAGCTTCGCCAAACCCATCAACGCCTTCGCGCCGCTGTCAAGCGGGGCCGCCGCCTACAAGCGCCTGAGCGAGGAGGTGCTGCAACGTGTCGAAAAAATCTAGCCTGGGACGCGGCCTCGACGCCCTCCTCAGCCGGCCGGCTGCCGAGGCGGGCACGCCCAGCCTGAACGTGCAGACCCTGAAGACCGAGCGCATCTCACAGGCGGCCTACCAACCCCGGCAGGTCTTCGCGCCCGAGGCGCTGGCCGAGCTCGCGCAGAGCATCCGCGAGAAGGGCGTGCTGCAGCCGCTGCTCGTGCGTCCGCGCGGCGACGCCTTCGAGATCGTGGCGGGCGAGCGGCGCTGGCGGGCCAGTCAGCTTGCGGGCCTGACCGAACTGCCAGTCATCATCCGCGACCTAGGCGACCGCGAGGCGCTGGAAATCGCCATCGTGGAGAACCTGCAGCGCGAGGACCTGGGACCGCTGGAAGAGGCGCGGGCCTACCAGGCGCTGCTCGATCAGGGGCTGAACCAGGAGGGCGTGGCCCAGGCGGTCGGCAAGGGCCGCAGCACCGTGGCCAACGCGCTGCGGCTGCTGACCCTGCCGCCCGAGGCCCTGCGCGCCCTGGAGGCGGGGGAGATCAGTGCCGGACATGCGCGGGCCATCCTCGCGCAGCCGGATGCCGACCGGAGCTGGGCTCTGGAACAGATCCGCAGCCGCAGCCTGAACGTGCGCGGGGCCGAAGCCTTGAAGCGTGAATTGCCGGGGCACAAACCCATCGCCGTCAAGCCGCCGCGTACCTACCGGCAACTGGAACTCGACCTCAGCCGCCGCACTGGAACCAAAGTGCGGATCACCGGCGAGGACCAGGGCCGCATCGAACTGAACTACGGATCGCGTGAGGAACTCGACCGCATCCTGGATCTGCTGGGCTACGCCGCCGAATAGGTGCACAGGAAAGGGGCCGGAAAGCACACGGCTTCCGGCCCCTTTCCCACGCCTTACTTCTTCGTACCGACCCGGAAGATGTTGGGCCAGGGGCGGTAGGTGCTCTTGAGAACGTCCTGCTTGAAGGACTTGCCATCCCGCAGGAAGCTGCGCGTGACCTCAATGACGGCTCCCGGCGCGGCCCAGTCCACCTGCGTACGCTGGCCGGCCGGCATGGAGGCGTCGTAGATCAGGCGGTCGGCAGGTGAGGGCGTGGACTTGAGGGTACGCGGCGCGCCGATGCTGACCGTGTAGTCACGCGGACGCCCGAAGACGTGCACCGTCAGGACAGACGATTCGTCGTCCCAATCGGTCTGAAACCACAGCGCGCCGCCGGAATCGTTGGCGAACTTGAGGTCCAGGGTGGGCTGGTAGATGGTCGCGTCAAGGCCCTGCGGATCGTAGTAGTGCACCTGATACGAGTGGTTCTGACGCTGCACGATGGGCAGCCCCGCGCCGTACAGCGCGCGGAAGACGGTCGTGCTGACCTGACAGATGCCGCCGCCCACGCCGGTGGCCGTTTGGTCTCCGGCGATGACCAGTCCCGGCACGTAGCCGTTGCGGGCGCTCACCGGCCCGATGAGGGCGTTGAAGGACACCGTCCGGGCCTCGACCAGCCGGTCCTGGAAGTTGCGCGCCCCGACATGGATGTTGGTCACGCGGGCGTCACTGCTGCCGTAGTAGCTCGTCTGCCCGGTGGCGTAATAGGCGGTGACTCCGCGCGACATGAAGAAGTCCAGGGTGCGCTTAGGAGGAGTCTGCCCGGTCACGACCACGTTCGCCTGCACGCCGCGCGGGTCTTTGAGCGCCGCGAGCACGGCTGCGCGGGTGGCCGGCAGGTCCACCGTCAGGGCGTTGCGCTGCACGACGCCCCAGCCGCTGCCGACCGGCTCGAAGCGGGCGTCGCGTGCCGGCCCGGCCACCGAGGCCACGAAGCGGGTCAGGTCGGCGTCGAGGCTCTCGGTGAGGGTCCCGCGCGCCCGGAGCTGCGCCATGCGCGCGCCCGGAATCGAGAGGGTCTGCACGAAGGGCACAGTCGTCTTCTTGCCGTCCACGATGGCCGGCAGCGCCGCCTTGACCGAGATGAGCAGAGGCGCGCTGACGGCTGGCCGGGGAGCGGCGGGCGCGGGCGGGGTCCGTGCAGGCGCTACCGGGGTAGGTACGATGGGAGCCGGGGCTGGAGTCGGTGTCTCCAGCGGGAGTGTGACCGGCGCCGGCACCCCAGGGGTGGTCGCCGGCTCGCTCGGAGGCAGGACGGGCACGGCCGGAATCTGGACGGGCGTGGCCGGAGCTGCCGGAGTCTGGGTCTGGGCGACGGCGGTCTGGACCGGGCCGAGGGCGAGCAGGGCACCCAGCAGGGCGCGGTGGAGGCTCTTCATCGCCCCGCAGTATCCCACGGGCCCGCGCCCACACGATGAACGGCGGCTGACCACCGGGGCCAGCCGCTTCATGAACCGGGGCGCTCAGGCCGGACGCAGTTCGCGCGTGCCGAGCTGCTGCTTGATCTCCGCGACCGCCAGCAGGGCGTGGTGCCGCCCGTTCTCGATGAACACCTGGTTGGTGCGGCCCGCGAAACCGGCCGAACCGACCACGAACAGGCCGGGCACGCTGCTCTGGTAGTGCTCGTCGAGCACGAGGCACTCGTCGGGCTGCGCGGCGAGGTTCAGGTCTGCCAGGAAGGACAGGTCCGGGCGGTAACCCGTCAGGGCGAAGGTGAAATCGGTGGGCAGCTCCCAGGTCGTGCCGTCCTCACGCTGCACCCGCACGTACTCGGGGTGAATCTCAACGACGCGCGAGTTGAACTGCGCCGCGATGCTGCCCTCCTTGATCCGGTTTTCCAGGTCGGGGCGCACCCAGTACTTGATGGTGCTCTTGAGTTCGGGGGCGCGCACGACCATCGTGACCTTCGCGCCGCCGCGCCACAGGTCGAGCGCCGCGTCGGCCGCCGAGTTGCCGGCCCCGATGACGGTGACATTCAGGCCCATGAAGGGATGCGCCTCGGTGTAGTAGTGGCTGACGTTCTCGGAGTCCTCGCCGGGAATTCCCAGGCCCAGCGGGTTGTCGTAATAGCCGGTCGCCACGACCACGCGCCGGGCCTCGACCACGCCGGGCGTGCCGTCACGCCGCTCGATCTCCAGCGTGAAGCCGGCGGGCGCGGCGTGCACCCGGGTAACCTCGGTGTACTGCTCGACCTTCAGTTCCTCGCGCTGGGTCACGAGGCGGTAGTACATCAGCGCGTCGCGGCGGTCTGGCTTGTCATGGCCGGTGACCATCGGGTGATTGCCGATCTCGAGTTCGGGGGCGGTCGTGAAAAAGCCCATGTAGGTCGGGTACTCGAAGATCGCGTTCACCACGCAGCCCTTTTCCAGGACCACGTAACTCAGGCCCGCACGTTTACAGGCGATGGCGGCGGCGAGCCCGACCGGCCCGGCCCCGACGATGGCAACGTCCAGAAGCGCACTCATGCAGGCCATTGTGTCAGGACAGAGGGCGAATAACCGTAAGGTGAAGAGAAAGTCGGCGGGCCGGGACTTCCCGGCTTTTCTTGACCGCGTTCCAAAGTAGAGAAGAGCGCGCCGGGGAAGGGGATACTCGGGACTGTATCCGTGGGCCACGTCTCTATGCACGCTCAGACGACCCACGGCTCAGGAGAACTGCCATGACGAACGCCACCCCGCCCACTTCCGCCCCGCTGCCCCGCATCATCCAGGGCGGCATGGGGGTCGCCATCTCGGACTGGGGACTGGCCCAGGCAGTGTCGCGCACGGGGCAGCTCGGCGTGGTTTCGGCCACCGGCATCGACAACGTGCTCGTGCGCCGTCTCCAGGACGGCGACCCCGGCGGTCACGTCCGGCGCGCGCTAGAGCACTACCCCGATCAGGACGCGGCGGCCGCCGCCGTGAAGGCCTACTTCCTGCCGGACGGCCGCGCCCCGGAGCAGCCCTACAAGCGCGTGCCGCTGCCCAGTCTGAAGAGCCACCGCACCGCCTGGAGTCTGGCAGTCATGGGCGGTTTCGTCGAGGTGTGGCTGGCCCGCGAAGGCCACAGCAACCCGGTCGGCGTGAACCTGCTGACCAAGTTGCAGATGCATACCCTGCCCTCGCTGTACGGCTCGGTGCTGGCCGGGGTGGACACGGTGATCATGGGCGCGGGCATCCCGCGTGAGATTCCCGGCGTGCTGGACAACTTCGCCCAGGGCCTGCCCGGCTCGGTGCGGCTGGACGTGAAGGAAGCCGAGAGCGGCGGCCCGCTGCTCACCTTCGACCCGGCCGAGTACGGCTTCGGGGGCGTGACCCTGGCGCGGCCGAAGTTCTATCCCATCGTGACCTCGCATGTGCTGGCCGGTGTGCTGGCCCGCAAGGCGAGCGGGTCCATCGAGGGATTCATCATCGAGGGTCCGACCGCCGGGGGCCACAACGCCCCGCCGCGCGGGCAGGTCACCTACGACGAACTGGGCCAGCCGATCTACGGCGAGCGCGACCTAGCCGACCTGAACGAGATGCGCAAGCTGGACCGGCCCTTCTGGCTGGCGGGCAGTCACGGTAGCCCCGAGGCGCTGCAATCGGCGCTGGACCAGGGCGCGGCTGGGGTCCAGCTCGGCACGCTGTTCGCCTTCTGCACCGACTCGGGGATGCGGGACGAACTACGGGTGCGCGTGCAGCGCCGTGCCCACGAGGACCGCCTGACGGTCTTTACCGATCCGCTCGCCTCGCCCACCGGCTTTCCCTTCAAGGTGGCGCAGCTGCCCGACACGCTGGCCGAGGAAGAGCTGTACCAGGCCCGGACGCGCATCTGCGACGTGGGCTACCTGCGCGAGGCCGCCGAGGTGGACGGCAAGGTCGTGCTGCGCTGCCCCGCCGAACCGGTAGACGCCTTCCTGAGCAAGGGCGGCAAGCTGGAGAACACCGTGGGCCGCAAGTGCCTGTGCAACGCCCTGCTGGCCGACGCCGGCTACGCCCAGATCCAGAAGGGCGGCTTGATGGAGCTGCCGCTGGTCACGAGCGGCGACAGCATCAGCGACATTCCCAAGTGGCCCGAGGGCTACAGTGCCGCCGACGTGATCAACACGCTGTTGGCCGGAGTCCAGAGCCCCGCACTGAGCGTCTGATCCGGAACGGCAGAAAGAGCGGCACAGCGAGGCTTCATCGCCTCCACTGTGCCGCTCTTTCTGCCACTCTGTTGCCCATCAGACCGTCATTTTTCCTGATGAATCAGCACTCGAAGCTGTACTGGTTGGATTCGAAAAAATAATCCTTCTGCGAGAAGTCCAGGGAAGCGGTCACCAGGTGGGGCGCGAGCAGAAGAGCCTGCCGGTAGGAGACGACAGGAAAAGAGTCGAAGATGTAGGGTTCCCGCGTCCCGTCAGGGGCAAACTGCTCTCTGACCAGTTCCGGGTCGCAGTCCGGAAGCTCGAACCGCCGCTCCAGCCGCTCCGAATGCCGGTCGAACTCATACAGGGCGTAAACGTACGGTCTCGGCGTCTTCATCGGTCAGGGCTCTTGGGTCAGCTGCGGCTTCAGGGCACGGCGGCCAGTCAGGACGGCCAGGGCCACGGGCCAAATGGCCGGAGCAGGCGACGAATTTGTTCGAGACAGCCCGGCCCGAACTCAGCGTACCCGCGTCCCCGGCCCCGTGACAGCCGCCCCGCCGGAAGTCGCCCCTTATAGACTGAGGCGCTATGACCCAAACCCGCAAAGAGTCCGACACGATGGGCACGCTGGACGTTCAGGCCGACCGCTACTGGGGCGCGCAGACCGAGCGCAGCATCCACAACTTCCCGATCGGGCGCGACACCTTCGTCTGGGGCCGGCCCGTGATCCGGGCGCTGGGCATCCTGAAAAAGGGCGCGGCGCAGGCCAACGCCGATCTGGGCGAACTGCCCCGCGACGTGGCTGACCTCATCGTGCAGGCGGCCGACGAGGTGATCGCCGGGAAGCTCGACGACCACTTTCCGCTTGTGGTCTTTCAGACCGGCTCGGGCACCCAGAGCAACATGAACGCCAACGAGGTCATCTCCAACCGCGCCATCGAGATCGCGGGCGGCGAGATGGGCTCCAAGAAGCCGGTCCACCCCAACGATCACGTCAACCGGGGCCAGAGCAGCAACGACACCTTCCCGACCGCCATGCACATCGCGGTGGTACTGGAACTCAACGAGCGGCTGTACGGCGCGGTGGGCAAGCTGCGCGACACGCTGGACGCCAAGGCGAGGGAGCACGCCGGGCTGGTCAAGGTGGGCCGCACGCACCTTCAGGACGCCACGCCCATCACGCTGGGACAGGAGATCGGCGGCTGGGTGGCCCAGCTCGACTACGCCCTGGCCGAAGTCCGGCACGCGGGCGAAGGCCTGCTGGACCTCGCCATCGGCGGTACGGCGGTCGGCACCGGCCTGAACGCGCACCCGCAGTTCGGGGACCTGGCCGCCGAGAAGTACGCGGCCGAGACCGGCTTCGCCTTCCGCTCGGCCGAGAACAAGTTCGCCGCCCTCTCGGCGCATGACGCGCTGGTGCAGACCTCGGCCGCGCTACGGACCCTGGCCGGCGCCCTGATGAAGATGGCGAACGACGTGCGCTGGCTGGCGAGCGGCCCGCGCAATGGCATCGGCGAGATCACCATTCCCGAGAACGAGCCGGGCAGCTCCATCATGCCGGGCAAGGTCAACCCGACCCAGAGCGAGGCCATGACGATGGTCGCCACCCGCGTGTTCGGCAACGACGCCACTGTGGCGTTCGCAGGGTCGCAGGGCAACTTCCAGCTCAACGTGTTCAAGCCGGTGATGGTGCATGCCGTCCTGGAAAGCATCCGCCTGATCGCGGATGCCTCGCTGGCCTTCAATGACAACTGCGCGACCGGCATCGAACCCAACCTGCCCAAGATCGAGCAGAACCTGAGCATCAACCTCATGCAGGTCACGGCCCTGAACAAGCACATCGGCTACGACAAGGCCGCCGCCATCGCCAAGAAGGCCCACAAGGAGGGCAGCAGCCTGAAGGCGGCCGCCCTAGCCCTGGGCTACGTCACCGACGCCGAGTTCGATGAGTGGGTCGTGCCGCTCGACATGACGCACAACTAGTCGGAATCGCCGGGGGTGGGCCGGAGGCACTGCACTTCGACCCGCCCCTGGCGCGTTCGGGAGGTGCTCCCACCTCGCCCGATCCTTCCAGGGCGCGCCGCCTTCATCAGGTCAGGGAAGGCGACGAATCTGTAGAGCAGCCGTAAGACCAAGTAGGTGAATTTGGCCGACTGGGAGCGAGAAAACTCAGCCCTTCGATTTCTCTTTTTATTATGTTTTTGACATAATATGTGTTATATTCTTCGTATGAAGAACGCCTCCCTGACCCTGGAATTTGGCACCGTGCGCCTGCCTGTCAGCGCGGACGGCCTCCTCCACGCGCCTACTGCCCTGGGGCAGCTGGGCCTCAACCCGGCCGAATGGACCCACCTCGCGACCACCCATGACCTGCCCGGTGACATGCGCGACTTCGGGGCCGGCCCCGAAGCGACCCTGAGCGTGCCCGACTTCGCGCGCCTGGCCTTCACGCTGGACACGCCGCAGTCCCGGCGCTGGCGCAAGCGGGCCCAGGAGCTGCTGGCGCGCGCCATGCAGGGCGACGTGCGCCTCGCCGCGCAGGTGGCCGAGCGGAATCCCGACCCCGAAGCCCGCAGATGGCTGGCCGCCCGGCTGGAAAGCACCGGCGCCCGGCGCGAACTTATGAGCACGGTGGCCCGTCACGGCGGCGAGGGCCAGGTGTTCGGGCAGCTGGGCAGCATCAGCAACCGCAGCGTGCTGGGCGTGAGCAGCGCCGACATCCGGCGCGACCGCGGCGTCAAGAACACCCGCGACGGCCTGAGCAGCACCGAACTGCTGCGCCTCGCGTACCTCGACACCGCCACCGCGCGGGCCATCCAGGAACGCAGCGCGCACGGCAACGCGGCGATCCTGCGCCTGCACGAACACGTCGCCCGCCACGAGCGTCAGGGCTGGCAGGCCCCCGCCCCCCAGGTCGGCTAGGGCCCGCCGCCTACTCCTGGCCCGCATCCTCTGTGTCTGCGGGCTTTTCGCTCATCCGGGGCCGCTAGAATCCGGGGCGTGCCGCCCAGTGCCCCGCCCCGCCGCGTGATCCGGAACACCCCACCGTGCCGCTGAAACTCCCGCGTTACGTGCTGCGCGAGGTCATGGGGATGTACCTTGCGGGCCTGGCCCTGTTCCTGATCCTCCAGATGACCGACGCCTTGAGCAGCACGGTCGGCAAGGCCCTGACCTACAAGGCCACCTTCTCCGAGACGGGGGCGGCGTTTCTGGGCATCCTGCCGACGTTCGTCAACCGTTCGCTCGTGCTGGCGGTGCCGTTCGGCATCCTGCTGGGGCTCTCGCGGCTGCAGCGCGACAGCGAGGTCAAGGCCCTGCTGGCGGCCGGTGTGCGCCCGCTGAGCGTGATCTGGCCCCTGCTGCTGCCCTTCGCGCTCGTGGGTGGAGTAGCCTTCGTGAATGCCGGGAGCGTCGTGCCGGCGGGCCTGGACCGCTGGGACCGCACCTGGTACGGCATCTTCGGGATGGCCAACCCCATTCCCAGCCAGGACCGCTACACCTACGCGCCTCCTGGGGCCCTGTACTACGCCGGGCGGGTGCTGAACGACAGCAGCGGCGCGGGCGCGCAGCTCTCGGGCGTGATGGTCCAGCGCGGCGACGAAATCCTGACCGCCCAGACCGGACGCTGGAACGCCCAGGCCCAGACCTGGACCCTCGATTCGCCCTGGGTCACGCGTACGGGGCAGGCCCCCGCCCAGCAGACCGGACCGGTGACGGTGCCGCAGCAGGACCGTCTGGAGCCGCCGCCCCCCGATCCCAAGAAGATCAGCAACGCGCGGCTGCGCGCCGAGCTGGCCCGGGACGATCTTGGACGTGAGGCCCGGCGTGACTACACTTACCAGCTCGCCGCGCGCTACGCCGACCCCTTCACGCCGGTCGCTTTCGCGCTGGCGGCCGGCGCCCTGGGGCTGCTGTTCCGCAGCCGCGCGGCGGCGACGGCGGCCGTGATCGTCTTCATCGCGGGCTTCTACGTGCTGTGGGAGACCATGCCCACCCTCGCCCGCTCGGGGGCCGTCGGGCCGGAGGTGGCCGCGTGGCTGCCCAGCGTGCTCTTCAGCCTGCTGGGGCTGGGGCTGGCCTGGAGGCTGAACCGATGAGCCGCCCAGCCTCCGGACCCGTGCCCACGCCCAAACCCGCACGGCGCTCCGGTCGGTGGCCCGGCCTGCGGCTGTTCGAGCGCTACGTCCTGGGCGAGATCGTGCCGCCGCTGCTGGGAGCGCTGGCGGTCGTGATCCTGCTCCTCGTGCTCGCGGCCCTTCAGGACGTGATCGCGCCGCTGCTCGCCAAGGGGGCCAGCCCGCTGCTCGTGGCGCGGTTGCTGGCCCTGAACATCCCCGAGGCGGTGGCCCGCGCGCTGCCCATCGCCCTGATGTTCGCGGCGCTGCTTGGCCTGTCGCGTCTCGCGGCCGACTCGGAGATCAAGGCGGCGCTGGCGGGCGGGGTCGCGGTCACGCGCCTGCTGCGCCCGGTGCTGGCGCTGGCCCTGGGGGTCACGGCGCTGTCCTTCGCCATCGGCGAGGGCCTGATGCCGCGCGCGCAGGTCGAGGTCCAGAAGGTCCAGCGCCAGATCGTGTTCGACAACCCGCGCGTGATCGGGCTGGGAAGTACCGACGCGCAGGGCCGCTCCCTGGTCCTTACCGACGCCCTGGGCCGGGCCATCAGCGTGGGCGAGGTGCGGCCGGGCGGCGAACTGGGCGACCTGCGTATCGTGACCATGCAGACCGCGCAGGCGCCGCGCGAGGTCATCACGGCGAGCCGGGGGCGGCTGACTCCGGGCAGCAACGTGCTGGAACTCGAAGACGGGCAGCGCGTCACCTACCAGAATTCGCGCCCGGTCACGGTGCTGAGCTTCGAGAAGGGCACGCTGCCGGTGCAGGACGTGCAGACGAGTTTCGACCCCAACGCGGCAAGCAGCGGGCAGGTGCAGCCCATCTACCTGCCCCTGCGCGAGCTGCTGGCTCGCACGGCGGTGTACCGCGCCCAGCATGTCGCCTCGCCTGCCGATTTCATGGCGCTGCACCGCAAGTTCGCCGAACCGCTGGTAGCCCTGGCCCTGGCCTTTTTCGCCGTGAGCCTCGCCGTGTATACCTTCCGCAGCGGCCTGAACCTGGGCCTGACCTGGGCCATCTTGCTGGCCTTCGCGTACTACGCCACCTGGAGCGTGTTCAAGGTGCTGGGCGAACAGGCCGCGCTGCCCGCCGCGCTCGCCGCCTACACCCCCGACCTCATCGCCGTGCTGGCGGGGGCGGCGCTGCTGTGGCGCTCGGCGCGGCGCTGACCGGCGCGGCTCAGCCCGCCTCGCCGAAGGCGTCGCGCAGCCGCAGCACGAACACCTGAAAGCTGAGGCTGGGGCTGGCGTAGGCTTCCAGAGCGCCCTGCAGTTCGTCCAGCGCGGTGTCGGCGCGGGCACGGGCAGCAGGAAGTCGCTCACGCCATACGAAGCGCAGGGTCTCGGGGTGCCACGCGGCCTCCCAGCGTTTTTCCAGGGCCTCGGCGGCGCCCAGCGCGGCCAGCAGCGGGCCGCCCAGTGCGGCGTCGAAGGTGCGGGCGTCGTCCAGCGCGGTGCTCACGGCGGCGTGCTCGGTCAGGACCCCAGCACGGCCCCCCGCGAAGGCGATCAGGTCTTCGCCCGCGTCCACACCGGCACGGACCAGGGCGCGCCCGAGCGCTTCGTCGCTGGCGGGGGCGACCCCCAGGCGGGCGCTGCGGCTCACGATGGTGGGCAGCACGGCGCGCAGGTCCTCGGCCAGGAACAGGAACAGTGCCCCGTGCGGCGGCTCCTCGACGAGTTTGAGCAGGGCATTGGCGGCCTCGGGACCCAGGTACTCGGCACCCACCACCGTCACCACGCGCCGCCGGAAGGTCGGACGGACCTCCAGGAATTCGTAGACGTGCGTCTCGTAGTCGCGGCCCTTGTCGCGGCCCTGCAGGATCGCCCCGATAGGGATGATCTTGCGCCGCGCCGCCTTGCCGGTGGTCGTCGTGGCGCGCGGCTCGACCGTCAGGAGGTCGGGATGGGCGCCCGCCGCCAGCGCGCGGCACGACGGGCACGTCCCGCAGGCCTCGCCGTACATACCGCGCGTCCCGGTGCAGTTGTGCTGGGCAGCAATGGCGCCGGCCAGGGCCAGCTTGCCTACCCGCGCCGGGCCGGTGAGCAGCAGCGCGTTGCCCCGGAAGGCGCCGGTCTGTTCGAGCAGCGGGCCGTGCAGCGCCGCCGCGTCCGGCAGGGAGGGAAGGGCCGTCATTTGCCGATGGCGAGCCGGGCCGCGAGCACCGGCGGCAACCCGGCTTCCAGGATCGCCTCCTGCGTGCGGGCGATGTCGTAGGGCACGCGCCGGACCTCGAAGGACCCGCGCGCCGTGTCGAAGATGGCGTAGCTGGCGTCCGGGTTGCCGTCGCGCGGCTGGCCCACGCTGCCGGGGTTCAGGACGAGGCGGGCGCTAGGCGGCACGAGGTAGGAGCCGCCGTCGGGAAAGGGCTGGGCCTTGATCCACTCGCCGACCGGGGCGTTCAGGGTGGCGTATACACCCGGCACGTGGGTATGCCCGACGAAGCCCAGACGCCCCTGCCACTGCGCGAACACGTCACGGGCGGCCGTCACCGAGTCCATGTAGTTGTCGAGACTGGTCGGGGTGCCGTGGCGGTAGCGCGCGCCCACGTCGGGGTCGTCCACGCCGTCGCGCCAGGTCCGCACCCAGTTGACGTCGCGCTCGCTCAGGCGCGCGAGCTGCCAGCGCAGGGCCACCGACACCACGCTCTCCTTGTACTCGCGTTTCTGGTCGGCGTACTCGAGCAGCATCTGGTCGTGGTTGCCCAGAATGCAGGTCGCGTCGAGGTCACGCAGGGTATCAAGGACCGCCTGCGGGTGGGGACCGTATCCCACCGCGTCGCCCAGATGCACGGCGCGGTCGTAGCGCCGCGTCTCGGCGTCACGGAGGACCGCCCCCAGTGCGGCGTGGTTGGCGTGGATATCGGAAAGCAGCAGCAGCCGCACGCCCCGCATAATACCGGCCCGGCGGCCCCGCGCGGCGCCGACCTGCCGGGATGACCCGGTGTCCGTCTGACAGTCACGGCCAGACGGTGACGCGCCCTGCCGCCGGATCGAGCCGCGCCCGGCCCCCCAGCGGCAGCGTGAGCTGCGGGCTCGTATGCCCAAAATCCACGTTGGCGACCACCGGCAGGTCGGGGCGCCCGGCCTCGGCCAGAACGCGGCGCACCCAGCCGTACAGTTCGGCCTTCATCTCGGCGCTGTAGCCGCGTGGGCGTGCCAGCAGCAGCCCGGCGGCGCCCGCCAGGATGCCCTGCGCGGCGTAGTTGCGCAGCCAGTAGCCGACCTGCGCGGGCGCCGGCACGTCCTCGCTGGTCTCCAGAGCCAGCACCGCGCCGCGCCACAGCTCCGGCGAGGGCCAGCCCGGCGTGCCGCACAGCATGTCCAGCACTTCCAGGCAGCCGCCGACGAGGTGGCCCTCGGCCGGAGAGTCGCCCTGAAGCCACTCCCAGCCGTCGCCGAGCAAAAAGGTGCGCGGCGTGTCCTGAAGCGCCGCCTCCTCCCAGGGCACCTGCGCCTCGGTCCACTCGGGGGCGGGGGAGAGGTCGAAAGGACGCGGCTCCTGTACCAGCGCGCAGCGCAGACCGTTGAGGACGAACGGCCGGATGCCCCCGTTTTCGGCCAGATCGGTGAGCAGGGCCGGACCGTAGTAGGCCATCACCCCAGCGCGCAGAAAGTGCAGCAGCGTGACCGTACTGTCGCTGAAGCCGAGAAAGGCCTTGGGGTGGGGCGCGCACGATCTCGGGACGCAGGTGCGGCAGCAGCCGGACGCTGTCGTCGCCGCCGATGATACTCACCATCCCGTGAATGTCGGGCTGGGTCAGTGCCCAGTGCAGGTCGTCGGCGCGGGCCTCGGGGTGGGCATACAGGTACTCGGGGCCGCGCAGGGCGTTGGGCGCGGGCACCACCTCCCAGCCCAGCACCCCGGCGACCTGCGCCGCGCCGGCGTGGTAGCGGCCCATCACCTCGGTGACGAAACCGCTGCTCAGGCTCAGGGCCGCCACGCGCGAGCCGGGAGGCAGGCGAGGCGGGCGCAGGAAGGTAGGCGCGTTCAGTTCGCGCTCCCCGGCAGGGCTGCCGATGTGGCCGGCGCCACCGGCGACCCGCCGCCCTGCGTCGCCTGAATCGCCGTCAGGGCGATGGTGTAGACGATGTCGTCCACAAGGGCTCCACGCGAGAGGTCGTTGACCGGCTTACGCAGACCCTGAAGCATCGGGCCGACCGCCACCACGCCCGCCGAGCGCTGCACCGCCTTGTAGGTCGTGTTGCCGGTATTCAGGTCCGGAAAGATGAATACGGTGGCCCGCCCCGCGACCTGCGAGTCGGGGGCCTTCTGGCGGCCTACCGAGAGGACGCTGGCGGCGTCGTACTGCAATGGGCCGTCGACCATGAGGTCGGGGCGGCGTTCCCGCACCAGCCGGGTCGCCTCCTTGACCTTTTCCACGTCGGCGCCCGCGCCGCTCTCGCCGGTCGAGTAGCTGAGCATGGCGATGCGGGGCGTGATGCCGAAGGCCTGGGCGCTGTCAGCCGACTGGATGGCGATGTCGGCGAGTTCCTCGGCGTTGGGGTTGGGGTTGATGGCCGCGTCGCCGTACACGAGCACCTGCTCGGGCATGAGCATGAAAAACACGCTGCTCACCAGCGAGGCCCCCGGCGCCGTCTTGATGAGCTGTAAGGCCGGGCGCACCGTGTTGGCGGTCGTGTGCACTGCCCCCGACACCAGCCCGTCTACCTCGCCGAGGGCAAGCATCATGGTGCCCAGCACGACCGTGTCCTCAAGTTGGGCTTCGGCCTGCGGGGCGGTCAGGCCCTTACTCCTGCGCAGCTCGACCATTGGCCCGACGTAACGGCCGCGGATCTCGTCGGGGTCGAGGATCTCCAGCCCGGTGGGCAGGGTCAGGCCCTGGCCCTCGGCCACCTGCCGCACCCGCTCGGGCTTGGCGAGCAGGACGCAGCGCGCGATTTCTTTCTCGGTGCAGCGGATGGCGGCGCGGATGGTGCGCGGCTCGTCGCCTTCGGGCAGCACGATGCGCTTACCGGCCGCGCGCGACTTCTGGATGAGCTCGTAGCGGAAGGCGCTGGGGGGCAGCCGCCGCTCGCCGCTAGGGCCGGGGGTCCGGATGCGGGCGCCCAGCGGCACGATGTCGAGCCGGTCGGCGATGAAGTCGAGCATCCGCTCCATACGCTCGTGGTCGTCGTGCGGCACGCGGGCGTCCATGCGCGAGAGGGCCGAGGCCGTGTTGTACGAGTTCGTGTCCACCCGCATGACCGGCAGCGACGAACTCAGGGCCGCGCGGCACAGCTTTTCGATGCTGTCCTCGGGCGCGCTGCCCGACGAGAACAGCAGCCCCGCGAGCGGCACACCGCTGAGGTGCATCAGAGACGCGGCCATGATCACGTCCTCGCGGTCGCCGGGCGTGATGACCAGTGCGCCCGGCACGAACAGGTGCGCCATCTTGGGCACCGTGCGCGCGGTGATGACCGTGCTCGTCACCCGGCGCAGCACGGCGTCGCCCTCGTTGAGCACCTCGGCGCCCAGGTAGCGGGCCACGTCCAGCGTGCGCGGCGCCCCCAGCCCTGGCGACAGCGCGACCACGCCCAGCAACGGCAGCTCGCCCGAGGCCAGTACGCGGCTGCGGGCGCGCAGTTCGGCCATCAGACTGCCGAAGTCCAGCCCGGCGGGGGCAAAGTTCAGGACGTAGCCGGCCAGCCCCGAGCCGTCGCTGCGGCGGTAGTTCTGCGCGGCGATCTCCAGCTCGTCGGCCAGCGCGCCCGGCGTGACCCCGGCGAGGCTGCTCACCAGCACCGTCTCGGCCTCCAGGTTGCGCGCGAGGCTGGCGTTCAGTGCGCCCGCGTACACGTTGCGCTCGTTCAGCGCGAGGCCCTCGGCGATGAGCACGTCGGCCCCGCCCCCCACCGCCGCGCGGGACAGGGCGATCACGCCTTCCATCAGCTCGTCCTCGGCGCCGTGGCTGAGCTGCTCCTCGGCGTCCGAGAGCGCGATGGGGTCGGGCGTCTGGAGGTGGGCCAGCGTACGGGCAAAGTGCACGCTGTCGTCGGTGCTCGTCTCGTGCGTCTGCGCGATGGGCTTGAGAAAGGCGACCTTGAGGCCCTGACGTTCCAGCGCCCGCGTGAGGCCCAGCGCCGTGCTGCTCAGGCCCACGCCGTTGCGGGTCGGGGCGATGAAGAGGGTTTTCATGGAGGGCTCCTTCGGGGAGGAAGTGTGCTGAGGCAGAAACGGAGAGGGAAGGGTGAAGTGCGCCGCGAACCGTGGTCCCGGCGCTCCACGGCCTAGCTCCCGGTCACGACGTCCTGTGTCTGGCGCGCGATCATCAGTTCCTCGTTCGTGTTCACAACGAGGGCCGGCAGGGTGCCCGTACGGGTCACCAGGCCCGACCCGCCGCGCACGGCCGCCGCGTTGGCTTTCTCGTCGAGCGCGAAGCCCAGAAAGCCCAGGCGGGCCAGGGTCTGCGCGCGCACGGAGGCGCTGTTTTCGCCGATTCCGCCGGTAAAGACCAGTCCGTCCACCCGGCCCAGGGCGGCGGCCATCTGGGCGACCGTGCCCGCGAGGCGGTAGACGAACACGTCCAGCGCGAGGCGGGCGCCCGCGTGCCCGCGCCCGGCGGCCTCTTCAAGCTCGCGCATGTCGCTGGCGAGGTTGGACAGGCCGAGCAGTCCGCTCTCGCGGTTCAGCGCGCCCGTCACCTCCGAGAGGCTCAGGCCCGACTGCCGCGCCACGTAGTCGTGCAGGCCGGGGTCCACGTCGCCGCTGCGGGTGCCCATGACCAGTCCCTCCAGCGGGGTCAGGCCCATGCTCGTGTCCACGCTGCGCCCACCCGCGACCGCGCACACGCTACTGCCGTTGCCGAGGTGCGCGGTGATGAGGTTGAGGTCCTCAAGCGGGCGGCCCAGCATCCCGGCGGCCTCCCCGGCCACGTAGGCGTGGCTGGTGCCGTGAAAGCCGTAACGCCGTACCCCGTAGTGGTGGTACCACGCCTCCGGCACGGCGTAGCGGTAGGCCACAGGCGGCATGGTCTGGTGAAAGGCCGTGTCGAACACCGCCACCTGCGGCACGCCCGGAAAGGCGGCCTGCGCGGCCTCGATCCCGGCGATGTTGGCCGGGTTGTGCAGCGGCGCGAGCGGCACACAGGCCCGGATGGCCTCCATGACCTCGGGCGTGATCCGGGCCGGCGCGCTGAAGCGTTCGCCGCCGTGGACCACACGGTGCCCGACCGCCGCCACCCCATCCAGCAGGCCCAGGGCGGACAGCTCGGCCAGCAGCCGGTCCAGGGCCGCTGCGTGGCCGCCGCCCTTCAGGTCGTGGGTCCGCCGCTCGCCGTCCCGGTCCAGACGCAGCGAGGCGCCGTCCACGCCCAGGCGCTCGGCCAGTCCCGAGAGTTGCAGCTCACGCGTGTCGGGGTCGAGCAGCGCGAACTTCAGGCTGCTGGAGCCGCAGTTGAGTACCAGGGTCCACATAGGGCCCCATTCTGTCCCATCCGGCCAGCGGGGATGTACCGAGAAAAGAGAGGGCCGGCTTCAGAAATGGCGGGGCCGGAGCATGGGGCCGCGCCGCGTTCATGGCCGGTCGCCGCTGCACCGGTCGGTCCTGGGTGGCTCTGCATCGCTGGACCACCCAGCCATCTTCTCGTCCACAAACCGGACCGCCTTATCGTCGCCGCGTGACCTGCCGGGCCTCCGGATCACCGTCCAAGTGTTCGAGGAGCAGGACCGGGGCCTGCGGATAGTCGGCATACAGCGCCTCGCCCCATTCGATGATGCTCAGGCGACTGGCCTCGATGAGCTCATCCAGGTCCATCTCGTACAGCTCGGCCACATCGCGCACGCGGTAGGCGTCCACATGCAGCACCTGTCCACCGGGCGCGGGGTAGAGGTGCATCAGGGCGTAGGTCGGACTGGTGACGGGCTCGGTGAAGCCCAGCGCGCCGACCAGCCCCTGCGTGAGGGTGGTCTTGCCCGCACCCAGCTCGCCTTCCAGAAACAGCACCGCGCCGCCCGGCAACGCTGCGGCCAGCGCCGCGCCCAGCGCCCGCTGCTCAGCCTCGCCGCCCAGCCGCCGGGTCTCACCGGGCTGGAGGGGAAATTCAGACACCATGCCCGCAGTATGCCCGCCCGACCGGAAGGCGTGAACGAGCTGGGGGCTCAGGAACGGTTCGTCCTGGCCCCCCGCGGTTCAGCCGGCAGGAGTTCGTGTGGGTATTATCCGTCGAGCCACGCCCCCGCCTCGCGGTCGAGCGTGTCCCAGTCGGCGGCGCGGGCCAGTCGCCAATCACCCGACTGGCCCAGACGGGCCGACCAGACGTGCGAGGCGTCACCCATGTCCAGGCGGTGCAGCCCGGCGGCGGCGGCCTGCGCCAGCAGGGACGCGACCTTCGCCGCACCCTCCTCGGCCGGCCCGTCTGTGATCTCCCCAGCAGTCACGGTCCAGGCGCCATGGGGCAGGCCAGAGTCCGCCTGGTCACGGCGCGCCGGAGCGTCCTCGGAGGAACCGGTAGCCGGGGCCAACTCGGGCGCGTCCGCGTCGCCGCCCAAGTCGAACAGCCCCAGGAGTCCGCTCAGGGCGTCCTCGCCGAAAGTGGACGTGACCTGCTGGGCCGCCTCGTACTCGGCGCGGGCCTCGATGAGCAGCGCCTCGGCGCCCTCCAGGGTCTGTGCGTAGCGCGTGCGCGCCTGCGGGCTCATCGGCCCCAGGCGGCGCTGGGCCCGCAGCGTCTCGGCAAGGCGGCCCAGCGACTGGGTGGTTTCGCCGGCCAGGGTCCGCACCCGGTCGTACTGCTCGACGACGTGGTCGGCGCGGGCGTCGAAATCCTCACGCTGCTGGGCCGCGCGGCCCATGTGCCGCTCCAGCACGCGCCACAGCGGCCCCAGGTCAGGGACCTGCCCCAGCACCAGCGCGCTGCGGGCGGCGGCGAGATCGGCGCTCAGTTCGGCCTGCGCGCCCGGCACGTCGCGGGCGGCACGCTCCAGCTCGGCCAGCTCACGCTGCTGCTCGAGCAGGTGGTCCATCGTCTCGGGAGACGAGTTGAGAGCGGTCAGGGTGGTGCTCAACTCGCGCAGTTCGGCCGTGATGAGACCGTCGCCGGCCAGGATGCTGCGGGCGACTTCCAGGCGCAACCGGGCGTCCTGCGCTGCCGGGCTGTCCTGCACGTTCTCAAAACGGCCGTCGAGTTCGGCCAGTTCGTTGCGCTGCTGCTCCAGGGCGCCGCGGCGGGCCTCGGCGAGCGTGACCTGCCACGCCTCGGCCGATTCGCTGCGCAGGGTGCCCGCCGCGTGGGTTTCGCGCAGTTTCTCGTGGTTCTGGGCAAGGTCCGGACGCAGCTCGAACAGGAGGGCGTACTCGTTGCCCAGGTCGCTCAGGCGCCGGGCGACATGCTCCTGTTCCAGCGCCTGCACCCGCGCCTGGGCGTCGGCTGGCAGGGCCGCCGCGCCGCCGCCCGGCTGCACCACGCTGCTTTCCAGGCTGCGGCGCAGCTTGAAGGCCAGGGTACGGGCGCGGTCCACCTCGGCCGGCAGCAGTACCTGCTGGTCCTGCGCCTCGGCGATCTGGTTGATCAGGCCCTCGACGCGGCGCACGTCCCGGCTGCCCAGGCCCTGTACCCGCGCAAAGGTCGCGCGCAGTTCCGCGAGGTCCTGCGCCTGGATGACGAGTTCTTCCTGCAGGCGGCGTTCCAGCGCGCCGAGCAGGTCCTGACCTTCCTGCAGCAGCGGTGCGGGAGCCTGCCCGTCCTGCTGCTGCTGGCGGGCGATGCCCAGCACGCCGCGCAGGCGCTGGGTTTCGGGCCAGTCGAAATACAGCGCGAAGCGGCGTAGGCCCTCTTCAAGTTGCGACACGACCCGCGCGGCCTCGGCCCGCGCCGCCTCAGCCGCGTCCGGGCCACCGGCCGGAGCGGAGCGCGCGGCGGCCCCCGCCTGATCGGCCAGCAGCAGTTCGGCAAGGACCTCCGAGACACGCTTCTTGGCCAGCGGCGCCGGCACGCTCAGTTGCAGCCGCTTGAAGACTTCACGCTTGAGGATGTCCTCCAGCGCCGGGCGGTCCAGACCGGCGACGGGCAGCCCACGCGCCTGGGCCGCGTCCTGGATGACCCGCTCCAGGGCGCGCGGCGACATCAGATCGCTCAGCAGGCGCACCGGCAGACGGTGCAGGGGGATAGGTGCAGTCACAGGCCGTATTCTCCGCTATTTTGCATCAGACTTCCTCGTCCCAATCGAGGCTGGTCGGAGCGGCGACGGGTGTCTGGACCTTGGTGCGCCCGCCTCCCAGCAGGCCGAACTGCACGCACAGGCCCCGGAACCCGTAGGTCGCCAGACCCAGCGCCAGCGCGACCAGCAGCCCGTGGAGCCCGAGGCCGTAGGGGGCCTGCGACAGCGTGAGGTTGGAGGCCCCGCGCAGCAGCCCCAGACCGGTCAGGTCACCCAGCCAGCCCAGAAACCCGAAGACGCCGTCGAGGAAGGTGGGAAGCAGCAGCAGTGCCAGCGCGGCGCTGATGGCCCGCCAGTAGGGATTGCGGCCCCCGAAAGCGAGTTGCAGCAGGTACAGCGGCGCGGCGCAGGCCAGCGCGAGCAGCAGCCCCAGCAGCGCGCGGACCGCGCCGCCCAGCCACTGCGAGGTGCCCAGCGACCAGCGGTCAAGCAGGCTTGTGCCCTGGCCGTCTGCGCGGCGTTCCAGGGCGCCCAAGCCGGCGATCAGGGCCTGCACGTCGTCTGGGCGCAGGCCCGCACGCGAGCCAATGGTCTGCACGTCGCCGAGGTAACTGTCGAAGCCGGGCGCGCCGCGCAGGGCCGCTGGAGCGCCCGCTAGCGCGGGCCCCACGTCGGCCAGGGCGGCCCGCGCGGCCTCGGGATCGCCGTGCCCGGCCGCTGTTAGGGCGCGGCCGAGTCCGGCGTAGGCCGTCGCCAGTCCGCCCGACCCGGCCGTGGCCGCGGGCGTCCCGGTGACCGGGGTCTGCGCGGTGGGGGTCTGGGCCGCCGGCGTTCCCGTCGCCGATGGGGCCGCAGCCTGACCAGCAGGCGTCTGCTCAGTGGGGGTCTGGGCCGCCGGAGTCTGGCCGGCCGGAGCCCCCGTCGCCGATGGGGGCGAGACGAGCGCGCCGCGCAGCGAGGCGGCGCTGCGGCGCAGGCCGGCAAGCGAGGTCCCCAGCGCGTTCAGGTCGCCGGAGGTGAGCTGCGTCAGGGCCGTGTTGAACTGCGCGGTCTCCAGGGGGGGCTGCGCCGCGCGCCCGGCGTCCTGCACGACCGTGAACCAGCTCGTGGCCCGCGCCAGGGCGAGGTAGGACGCCGCGCTGCGCGTGGGCGTCACGCTGCCCAGCGCCGAGGAGAGGCGCGCGGCTCCCTCTCGCTGGAGCCGCCACGCGACCCGGCTGACCTGCCCGGCACGGGCGTCGGTCTGGAGGGCCTGCGTGCCGGCGGCGTCCAGGCCGAACTCGCGGGCCAGCACCCGCAGGCGGTCGGCGGCGTTGGCGGGCGAGACGGCCAGTACCGTCACGGTCTGGTCATAGAGGGACCGGCGCATCAGGCCGCGGGCCAGCAGCAGCTGCGCCTGCAACTCGGCGGGCGTGCGCGCCTGCGCGGCGCGGGCGGCGTCCAGGGTGTCGCGCAGCCCCGTGACCACCGTGGGGTTGTTCAGGGTGGGCACGAGCCGGTCCAGCGCCGCGCCGGCGCGGTCCAGGGCGTTCAGGGTGGCGACGGCGTTCTGGCCGCTGCTCTGCGCGGCGGCGTCGAGGCTCTGGGCCAGGGCGCCGTAGGCTCCCAGGTTCTGCGCCCCGGCGGCGCCGCTCAGCAGCGCCAGGGTCAGGAAGGCCGGAGCCGCGGCGGCCCCCGAAAAACGGACGGTACGGCTTCGGTTCACGCGCTTTCCCCCTGAATGTGGCCCCGGGGCGGCCCCGGTTGACCCTGAAGTTCCAGCCCCTGCAATTCGCTCAGCAGCCGGCCGATGTTGACCTGCGGCCCGGCCACGACCGCCACGCAGTACTCGCCCATCGGCCGCATGCACACGGTCTGCCCGCCCAGGTCGGCCGACATGAGGTGCAGCCCCCGGCGCCGGAACACCAGGGAAGCTGCGGCCATCACGCTGCTCAGGGCGCGGGCGTCGCGCAGGGCGCGGGCGCGCAGCAGCTCGCCGTTCGGGCGCGAGACGAGGACGCCCTGGACCCCCTGAAATTTGCCCAGGTGCTGAATCAGGGCCTCCTGGCCCCCCGCCGTGCCCAGCTCGAAGGTCGGGCGCTGGGGCGCGGCGCTGAAGTCGGGGTCGTCGAACTCGAAATCGTCGGCGCCGAGCTCGGGCGCGTCGTGCAGGGCACTCGCGGGTGACATGGACACGTCGTCCCAGGTCGCGAAGGCGCCGACATCGGTGAAGAGGGTCGGCGCCTTGGGGTCCTCGCGTTCCAGCCGCCGAGAGAGAGAAAGCAGTTCGGTCCGCGCGCGGGCGTGCGGCAGCGCGGCGCCCAGGCGGTCCATCAGCGGGCCGGACAAGACGCCCTGCATCTCCTGCGCCGTGACGGTCTCGGGACTCAGTCCCCGTTCGCGCAGCGCCGAGCGCAACATGGTGTCGGCCGCCCGCTCCGAGACGCTGAGCGACAGGGCACGCGCGATCATGGTGTAAACAGAGTTCGTCATGGCAAAAGACCTCGGCGCGCCGCCCTGCCCACTCGGGGGTCAGGGCCAGTCCTGCCTCTGGCCGGGCGGGGCCGGAACAACGCGGATGCCGGAGCCGGAGAGGGCAGTTCTGCAGGGAAGTATAAAAATCCCGGCCTTACACATTTGTTGCGGATGAGGCACGGGGGCATCCGCCCAGCCCGGACAGCCGAGCAGGCGCGCGCCTAGACTGGGGACCATGCCGACTTCTCTTTCCGCGCGCCTCGGCGCCGAACTCGCCGGGCTGCGCGAAAGCGGCCTCCTGATCCACCCGCGCGTGCTGGACGCCGCCAACCGCGCCCGGACCCGCGTGGACGGCCGCGAGGTCATCAATCTCGCCAGCAACAACTACCTCGGCTTCGCCGACCACCCGGTTCTCAAGGCCCGGGCCGCCGCGTACCTGGAGCAGTGGGGCGCGGGCGCAGGCGCGGTGCGGACCATCGCCGGGACGCTCCGCATCCACGAGGACTTCGAGGAACAGCTCGCCGCCTTCAAGCACACCGGCAGCGCCCTGGTGCTGCAAAGCGGCTTCACGACCAACCAGGGCGCGCTGGGAACCCTGCTCAAGGAAGGCGACCTCGTGGTCAGCGACGAACTGAACCACGCGAGCATCATCGACGGGCTGCGGCTGACGAAGGCGACCAAGAAGGTGTTCAAGCACGCCGACCCGGACGACCTCGAGCGCCTGCTGCGCGAGAACGACACGGACGGCCTCAAGCTCGTCGTGACCGACGGCGTGTTCAGCATGGACGGCGACGTGGCCCCGCTGGACCGGCTGGTCGAGGTGGCCCGCCGCTACGGCGCCGTGACCTACGTAGACGACGCCCACGGTTCGGGCGTACTGGGTGAGGCGGGACGCGGCACGGTGCACCACTTCGGGCTGGCCGAGGCCGAGGACGTGCTTCAGGTCGGCACCCTGAGCAAGGCCTGGGGCGTGGTAGGCGGCTACGCGGCCGGGCACGCCGACCTCAAGACGCTGCTGCTCAACCGCGCGCGGCCCTACCTGTTCTCGACGGCGCAGCCGCCGGCGGTGGTCGGGGCACTCTCGGCGGCGCTGGAACTCGTGCAGAGTGACGGGTCATTCATGGAGCGGCTGTGGGACAACACCCGTTTCTTCAAGGCCGAACTCGCCCGCCTGGGCTTCGACACGATGGGCAGCGAGACGCCCATCACACCCGTCGTGTTCGGGGAGGCGGAGGCGGCCTTCGAGGCGAGCCGCCGCCTGTTCGCGGAAGGAATCTTCGCGGTGGGCCTGGGCTTTCCGACGGTGCCGCGGGGCAAGGCGCGTATCCGCAACATCGTGACCGCCGAGCACACCCGCGACGACCTGGAGCAGGCGCTCGCCGCCTACGCGCGGGTGGGCCGCGCCCTGGGGACCATCTCCTGATCGGCTACGAGGTCCGGCAGTGGCCCGACCTCGCCGCGCTGGGCCGTCTGCGTGAGGCGGCCTGGGGTGGCCGGGACAACGGACAGAGCTGGGCCGCCGTTCTCGAACGCAGCCTGACCTGGATCACGGCCCACACGGACTCAGGCGAGCTGATCGGCTTCGTGAACGTGGCCTGGGACGGGGGCGTACACGCCTTCTTGCTCGACACGACCGTCCACCCGGACCACGGGCGGCGCGGCGTGGGCACTGAACTCGTGCGCCGGGCCGCCGAGGCCTCGCGGGGCCGGGGCCTGGAGTGGCTACATGTGGACTACGAACCGCACCTAGCAGGCTTCTATGCAGGCTGCGGCTTCGGGCCGACCGGGGCAGGACTGCTGCGCCTGAGTTGAGCGGCGCTGGCCGGCGTCCGGCCCCCGGCTTGCCGCCGTGTCCCGCCGCGCGCCGCCTACAATTCGGGCCATGAGCGCCCCCAAAAAGCCCCCGGTGGGCGACAAGCAAGACAAGGGCCGTGAGGTGCAGGCCATGTTCGCCTCCATCGCGCCGCGCTACGACCTACTCAACGGCGTGCTGAGCCTGGGCGTGGACCACGCGTGGCGCCGCGCCGCCGCCGCCGAGGCGCTGGCCCTGGAACCGGCGCGGCTGCTTGACGTGGCGACCGGCACCGGCGACTTCGCGCTCGAACTGCGGACGCGGGCGGCCCCGCACACCACGGTCGTGGGCAGCGACTTTGTACCCGAGATGCTGGAGATCGCGCGGCGCAAGGCCGGGGCGCGCCGGCTCGACATCGTGTTCGAGGAGGGGGACGCCCTGCAGTTGCCCTACGCCGACGGCAGCTTCGACGCCATCACCTGCGCCTTCGGCTTCCGGAACTTTGCCGACTACGGAGCAGGCCTGGCCGAATTCTGGCGGGTGCTGGCGCCGGGCGGCCGACTGGTGATTCTGGAGTTTCCGCCGCCCGCGCCGGGGCTGTTCGGGGACGTGTTCCGCTTCTACTTCCAACAGGTGCTGCCGCGCATCGGCGGGCTGATCAGCGGCAACGCGGGCGCGTACACCTACCTGCCCGAAAGTGTGCTGGCCTTTCCGCCGCCCGAGCAGCTCGCGCAGCTCATGCGCGCGACCGGCTTCCGTTCCCGCTACCGGGCGCTGACCTTCGGCATCGCGGGCATCTGGGTGGGCGACCGGCTGTAGGCCGGGCTGGCCCGCCGCCTAGGGCTGCGCCGGGACCGTCTGGGGCGGAGTCGTTGGCGCGGCGCCGTCTCCGTCCTGGAACTCGCCGCTGATCTTGTTGCCCTCGTCGCTGATGACCACCACGTCGCTGCTGTCGAGGTTATACAGGATGTAGCCGTTCGTCACGCGCAGCACGTCGGTGCCCTTGGTGCTCTCGGCCGCCTCGCCCCCGGTGGCGTACAGGCGGGCGGTGTTGGCCGCGTCGTCGTACTCCACGCGGGGGGCCCGGCTCACGCGCCCGCCCTCGCTCCTCAGCTCGACCTTGCCGACGAGTAGGGTGCGCTCGGCGTCCACGTCCACCTCAATGCGCTCGCTGCTGCCCGAGAGCGGCTGCTCGGCGTTGTCGCGCGTGAAGGTGATGGGACCGTCGATGCGCGCGACACCGTCGGTTTCGTCGTATACGAGGCTCTGGCCGCGCAGGCTGGTCTTGCCCTGCGTGACGAACACGGTATCGGGAGCCGGCTTGGGCTGCGCCTCGACCCCGCAGGCGCCCAGGCGGTCCGTGCTGCCCTCGGGCGCGGCATCGAGAAACCGCGCGGTGCCCGCACTCGCCTCGACGCGGCCGTCGCTGCCCTCCTGGCCTTCGGCGGGCGGCTTGTTGGTCACAATGGCCAGAGGCACGCGCACCACGTTCTTGTCGATCACTACGCGCACCCCGCCGGCCCCCGTCTCGCTGAACACCCCGATATTGGGCGTGCCCTCGGGGTCACCGTCGCGCGGGCCGCACACGGTATAGATGCCCGTCTCGTCGCTGGTCCCGGTGCGGATGACCAGAATGCGCCGCTCCTGACCGTCCTGGCCCTGGCGCACGAGCGCGAGGCAGGACTGCTCCGATCCCTCCACGCAGCGCCCGGCCCGCTCGTGCTCAGTAGGGGCGTCGGTGGCGACTGGGGCGGCCTCGGGCGTAGGCGCGGTCTGGTCAGCCGGCGCGGTCTGGGTGGGCGGAGCTTCGGCGGGCGGCGTGTCCTGGGCCGGCGCCGCTGGTGCGGCAGCTGGCCCAGGAACCGTCTGGGCCGGAGTCACCTGGGCCGGAACTATCTGCGCCGGGGTCGCCTGCCCTGAGCCGGACTGCCCCGGACTGGTCTGCGCCAACACCGGCCACAGCAGCGGGGCGGCGCCCAGGGTCAGCGTCAGGGCCAGGACTGCGGGACGCTTCACGCGGCGCGGTTTCCGGGGGCCTACTGCTCGCCGCGCAGCGCGAACTGGGCGACGGGGATGGTGTAGCGGCTGTTCTTCACGCTCACGCGGGCGAGATCGGTGCGCTGCTCGAGGTACCCGCTGGCCGGCGCGCGCAGCGTGACCTTGCTCTTGCTGTCCACGCTCAGGGCGTTGCCCACCACGTAGGCCACGTTCTTGGCGTCGTCGTAGTACACCGCGTCCCCGGTGGTGGTCTGGGTCCCCTGCATAAGCTTCACGCCGCCCTTGACGTACAGCGTCTTGCTCTTGGTCAGGGCGCGGACCTCGGCGCCCGAGATGACGAGTTCCTTCTGGCTGCCCTTGGCGGCGCGCGTCAGGCTGGGGGTGCCGGTGAGCTGCGCGAGCTCCTTGTCCTCGTCGAAGACCAGCTTGTCGGCGCGGCCCGTCTGGGTACCGTTGGTCAGGCGCACGGTGCCGGTGCTCGTCGAGACGTTGTTGTCCACGTCCAGGCTCATCTGCGCGGCCGTGATGTTCACGGGGTCGTTGCCCGAATTGCCCTCGGGCAGGAAGGTCGCCGCCGCGCTGCCGCTCAGGACGCCCTGACCGCTGACCTCGCTGTAGGCCAGCTTGTCGCCCTTGGCGCTCAGGCGGCCGCGCGTCACGGCAATGTTGCCGCTGAAGTTGGCCGTCCGCTTGCCGCGCGCCTCGATGATCGCCGTGCCGGCCGGAGCCGCGAGCGTCGCCTGGGCCGACTGGATCTGGAGGGTGCTGACCGTCGCCTTGACCGGGCTGCCGGTGAAGTTCAGCGGGCCGGTGCGCAGGTTGCCCGTGGAAGCGCCCTGGATGTTGATCACCCGCTTGTCGGCGCTGCTGCCGGTCTGGGCGAGGACGGTGGTGGCGGTCAGGGCCGCGAGCAGCAGCGCGCGGGTGGGCAGAAGGGTTGGGGTCTTCATGGGGTCTCCGGTTCAGTGTGGGCCGGCCGGATGAGGACTGGCCGTGGGGAAGATGGGAGGCAGGGAACGGCCGATCAGATTGGTACGCGTTTGCCGTCGCGGCAGGTTTCGGTCGGGTCTATGGGCAACTGGTAGTTCGAGTCTTCACCCGAAGCAAGCAGATCGAACTGAAAAGACATCTGAATACGGGTGATCCGCCCCACCAGCGCAGGCGAATCCACCTCCGCAACCGGCGCACTGAAACCTGTGCCCTGTTCGATGCGCACCGGCTGTTCGGGCGTGCCGGTCAGCGTCAGGTCGGCGCACTGCTGTACCAATGTGATGCGGGCCCCCGGCGTGACGAGGTCGTCCTGCGCGTTGATGGTCAGTTCGGGCGTGCTAAGGGTCGCGTCGAGGGTCTGGCGGCCGGTGTAGCGCCCAGCCGCGTCGCGTTCACGCAGCAGGCGCTCGCCCCGCGACAACTCCGAGAGCTGCGTGATGTTGGTGACGGGGTCGCTGCGCACGTCCCCGGCTGCGAAGGTCCACACCGCGCCCTCGTCGCGCGCCGGATAGAGCGAGAGCCGCACGCCCTGAAGCTGCGCGCCGGTCTGCGCCGCCCCGCCGCGCGGCCCGGTCGGCACGAAGGCGAAGGCCAGCGCGAACACGAGAAGCGCCAAGAGGGCGAGGGGACCGGCTTTCTGCACGGGCGCACTCTAGCGTGCCCCTCTCATGAGAGTGATGGGGCCAGGCTGACCGGAAAACGGCCCACGGGGGTGAGGTCCGCCGCCCCGTTGCCCCGCGTCAGCCTCTAGGCTGCACTCCATGTTCGACTCGCACACCCACCTCGACTACCTCGACGACCCGGCCTCGGCCCGGCACGAACTGGGCCTGACCGCTCTGGTGTGCATCGGCGCGAGCTTGGAGCACGCCCGCAACGCAGTGGCCCTGGCCGAGCAGTTTCCCGACGTGTGGGCGACCGTGGGTCTGCACCCCACCGACGCCGGGCAGGACTCGCCCGAGTTGCGCACAGAAGTCGAGCGGCTGGCCGGGCATCCCCGCGTAGTCGGCATCGGGGAAAGCGGCCTGGACGACTACTGGGACGATACGCAGCGCCCCGCGCAGCTCGCCGCCTTCGAGTGGCAGCTCGACCTCGCGCGGCGCACTGGCAAAGCACTCGTCATCCACACGCGCGACAAGGCGGGGGAGGACAGCGCCCACCGGCGCGTAATGGACGTGCTCGCGGCGTGGCCGGACGTATCAGTCATCCTGCACTGCTTCAGCGGGCACGCAGGGCTGCTGCGCTTCGGGCTGGAGCGCGGGGCGTACTTCGGCTTCGCGGGCAACACGACCTACAAGACCGCCCAGCCCATCCAGGCAGCGGCGCGCGAGGTGCCGCTCGACCGTCTCCTCGTCGAGACCGACGCACCCTTTCTGGCCCCGGTGCCCAAGCGCGGCCGGCCCAATCGCCCCGGCTACGTGCGCCACACGCTGGAGTTCGTGGCGGGGCTGCGCGGTCTGGACGCGGCCGACCTCGAGCGCGTGACCGACGAGAACGCCCGGCGGGTGTACGGCATCCCGGCAGACTGACGCCGCGGGGCGGGCCGAGCTAAGGTGGGGCCACATCCACAGCCCCAAGGAGAACCACCCATGTTCGACGAATTTGCCGTTGCCGAGCTGCTGACCCCCGACGAACGCCTCATCCGCGAGAGCGTGCGCGCCTACGCCGACGCCGAACTGCTGCCCCACATCGCCGGGTGGTGGGACAGCGGCGAGCTGCCGGTACGGGACGTGATGCGCAGTTTCGGCAAGATGGGCCTGCTTGGCCCGACGATCCCCGAGGAATACGGCGGCGCGGGCGCGAGCTACAGCGCCTACGGGGCGATGATGTACGAGCTCGAGCGCGTGGACAGCGGCCTGCGCAGCGCGGCGAGCGTGCAGGGCAGCCTCGTGATGTTCCCGATTCATGCGTTCGGCAGCGATGAACAAAAGAGACGCTGGCTGCCGGGCCTCGCCTCCGGGGAACTCATCGGCTGCTTCGGCCTGACCGAACCCGACGGCGGATCGGACCCCGGCGCGATGCGCACCCGCGCCCGTAAGGACGGCGACCACTACGTCCTGAACGGCAGCAAGATGTGGATCACCAACAGCCCCGCCGCCGATGTGGCGGTCGTATGGGCCAAGGACGACGAGGGCGTGGTCCGGGGCTTTACCGTGCCGACCGATACCCCCGGCTTCCACGCCCCCAAGATCGAACGCAAGATGAGCCTGCGCGCCTCGCTGACCGGCGAGATCGTACTGGAGGACTGCCGCATTCCGGCCGAGAACCTGCTGCCCGGCAGCCGGGGCCTCAAATCGCCCCTGTCCTGCCTGACCTCGGCCCGCTTCGGGATCGCCTGGGGAGCGATGGGCGCGCTGGAGGCCGTGTTGCAGACCGCGCTGGACTATGCGGGCAGCCGCACGACCTTCGGCAAACCCATCGCCGGGCGCCAGCTCATACAGGACAAGCTCGTACGGATGGCGACCGACCACTCGACCGGCCTGCTGCTCGCGTGGCGCCTGGGCACCCTGAAGGACGCGGGCCGCATGAACTTCGCCCAGGTGAGCTACGCCAAACGCAACAACGTGCGCGTGGCCCTGCAGGGTGCGCGGCTCGCCCGCGAAATGCTGGGCGGCAACGGCATCACGACCGAATACCCCGTCATCCGCCACATGCTCAACCTGGAGACTGTGGACACCTACGAGGGCACCCACGACATCCACACCCTGATCGTGGGCCGTCACCTGACCGGAGTGGGCGCGCTGGAGTGAGGGAGGGGAGCGTGTGGCGCGTGGCCTGTGGCCTGTAGAGGCCACCCGGTTGCCCCACCGCGCACGTCCCCACCAAGGCCGTCTGGCGCGAAGCGCGCGGGCCAAGCAGGCGGGCTGGAGAACAGAGCGGTCCCGCCGACTTCCGGAACGACTCTTTGCCGAGCGCAGCGGAAAAGCTCCCCTCTCCTACCGGGAGGGGGGCTGGGGGGAAGGCACCGCAGCCCTACAAAGCCGCCCCCATCTCCCGCACCATATGCACCTCCGCCAGCATGGTCCCGTCCACCCACACCGCGTCCGGCTGAATTCCCCACGCCACGAACCCGTGCCGCTCGTACAGCCGCCGCGCCGCCGCCTGCGACGCCGTGACCCCCAGGTGCAGCGCGGTCACGCCTGTCCACCCCTGCACCTCGGCGATCCCGGCCCGTAGCAGCGCGTCCCCGCAGCCCTGCCCCCGCGCCGCCGGCAGCACGGCCACCCCGAACACGTTCGCGCGGTGCCGCAGCCGCTCCCGCGTCTCACGCGAGACGGTCAGGATGCCGGCCAGCTCACCGCCGACAAACGCCCCGAAGGTGACACTGGCCTCACCGGTCAGGCGGGCCTCGACCGTTTCCAGCGGCTGTGAGGCGAATTCCTCGGCCGTCGTGATGAAGGCCGCCGGATCGGCGTGCAGGGCGGCCAGCCGGACCTCGCGGTAGGCCGGGGCGTCGGCCAGACCCAGCCGGCGGACCTCAACCATGCGCGGCCTCCCCGGCGCCGTTCAGTTGGACGACTTCGGCCGCGCCGGGCCGCTCCTGCGCCGCCCCACGGTCACGCCAGTTCAGGACATGACCCTGCGCCCGCACGTGGCGTGTGAGGGTGAAGTCGAGGTCGTGGACGAGCCAGCCCTCGGCGTTCCACTTGCCCTGCGCGACCACGCCGTCCTCGGGCAAACCGTCGTCGGCGGGGGCGTACAGCGCACTCTGGCCCACCGCGTCCTCAACCGCGTAGCTCCAGGCGGCGTCGGCGATCAGCGGGGCGTGCAACGCGTACATCTGACCCTCCAGCGCGCGCGCCATGCTGCCCACCCGCACGCGCGTGTAGCCCCGGCGCGACCCCGTGAAGGACGGCACCACGAGCAGTTCGGCCCCCGCCTCGGCAATCTGGCGGGCCAGCCCCGGAAATTCCGAGTCGTAGCAGATCGCCACGCCGAAGCGCAGGTCCTCCAGCTCGAACACGCGCACGCCCTCGCCCGGCACGATGTCCCACTCCTCGGCCTCGAACCGGGTCATCAGGAGCTTGTCCTGCCAAGCGTATTTGCCGTCCGGTCCGAACACATAGGCGCGGTTCACGAACCCCCCCGCGTGCGCTACCGGATAGCTGCCCGCCACGATGCCCACGCCGTGCTCTCGGGCCAACCGGGCATGCAGGGCCAGGAAGTCGGGCAGGAAGGTCTGCAGGGCCGGGCGCATCCCCAGGATGTCGTGGTGCAGCGCCGGGGGCAGCAGGCTGACGAGTTCCAGCGCGGCGTACTCGGGAAACACCAGCAGCCGCGCGCCCCCAGAGGCCGCCCGCGCGGTCCAGGCCGCGAGCTTGGCCTCGTACTCGGCCCAGGTCTGGAAAAAAGAGATGGGATAGGCCGCCGCCGCGACGCGCAGGACTGTCATGCGGCCAGTGTAGGGGGAGCCGGGGCGAAGGCGAACGGCGCCACCGACCGCCCTAGCCACAAGGCTTAAACTGGGGCCATTGTGAGCGCGCCCGACGTTTCCCCCACTTCCCCGGCCCCCGGCCCATCCCGCTTCGGCGAGACCCCCCGCATCTACCCCATGCGCCTGTACGGCGACCCGGTGCTGCGGCGCAAGGCCCGGCCCCTCACGGCGACCGATACCCTCACCGTTCCCGGTTTCGGGCCGCAGACGGTGCGCGAGGTGGCCGACACCATGCTGGAGACCATGTTCGAGCAGCGCGGCGTGGGGCTGGCCGCTCCGCAGATCGGGCTGGGCGTGCGACTGTTCGTGGCAGTGGAGTACGAGGACGACGAGGAGGAAAACGAGGGCGACGACATGCCCCTCAAGTCGCGGGTGCTGCGCGACTTCGTGATGATCAACCCCGTGTTCGCCGTCCTGAACAAGAAGAAGGACAAGTCGTACCAGGAAGGCTGCCTGAGCATCCCCGGCATCTTCGAGGAGGGCGTGCCGCGCGCCCGGCAGATCGCGGTGCGCTATACCGACCTCGACGGCCAGGAGCAGACGGTCGAGGCCGAGGACTACCTCGCCCGCGTGTTCCAGCACGAGATTGACCACCTCGACGGCGTGCTGTTCCTCGACCGCCTGCCCGCCGAGGTCACCGACGATCACCGCAAGGACCTCCTCAAGATCCAGCAGCATTCGAAGAACCTCCTGGCCAACCTGAGCACCTGGGAAAAAGAACAGCACCTGCGGGAACGTCTTTGACCCGTCCCAAGGTCGCCTTCTTCGGCTCGCCCGCCTTCGCCCTGCCGGTGCTGGAGGCGATCCGAGCGGAGTTCGGGGTCGTGCTGGTCGCCGCGCAGCCAGACAAGCCGGTGGGGCGCGGCCTGAAGCTGACGCCGCCGCCCGTGGCCGCCCGCGCCACCGAACTGGGATTGCCGCTGGCCCAGCCCACGAAGCTGCGCGGCAACGCCGACTTCGCGGCGACGCTGCGGGAATCGGGGGCGGACGTGGCCGTCACCTGCGCCTACGGCAAGATCCTGCCTGCCGCGCTGCTGGCGGTGCCGCGCTACGGGTTCCTGAACACGCACACCAGCCTGCTGCCGCGCCTCCGGGGCGCCGCGCCGATCCAGTGGGCGCTGATCGGCGGCGAGACGGTCACGGGCACGACCATCATGCAGACCAACCCCGGCATGGATACGGGGCCGGTGCTGCTGCAAGAAGAGCTGCCGGTCGCTCCCGAATGGACCAGTCTGGAGCTGTCAGAAGCCCTGTCGACGCAGGCCGCGAGCCTCATCGTGTCGGCGCTCTCGCAGCTCGGCACGCTGACGCCCCGGCCGCAGGACGAGTCGCTCGCCACCCACGCCCCCATGCTGGTCAAGGAGGACGGTTTCGTACGCTGGCGCGACCCGGCCCTGGCGGTCGTGAACCGCTTCCGGGGCGTGGCCGCGTGGCCGCAGACAACCGCCTTTCTGGGCGGCGCGCGCCTCAAGCTCGGGGGCCTGGGCGCGGCGGGGGGCGAGGGCCAGCCCGGCGAGGTGCTGGCTGTGGACGACCAGGGAGTGACCGTCGCCTGCGGGGTGGGCGCCGTGAGGATCAATACCGTGCAGCCCGAGGCCCGCAGGGCCCAGCCGGCCGGCGCGTGGGCCTCGGCGGCCGGCGTGGGACCGGGCACGCGCTTCGACCTCTGGGAACCGCCCCGGCCCTGAACGCATACCCGGAGACGTGAATCCTCAGTTTCCGCTCTCCATCGAATTCCGGTTCAGCCTCTTCACGGAGCTGCGCGTCACTGACGCCTCAGGACGTCTGCTCGCCTTCGTCAAGGAAAAGACCTTCAGCATCCGCGACGAGGTGCGCGTCTACACCGACGAGTCGCGGCAGGTCCAGACCCACGGAATGCGCGCCCAGGGCCTCATGGCCGGAATGCTCGACTGGCGGGCGCGCCGGATCATCGTGCGGGCCGACGGCAGCGAGGTCGGTGCCCTTCAGGCGCAGGGGATGCGCACGCTGTGGGCCGCCGGCTACAACCTGCTGGGGCCGGGAGGACAGACCCGGTTCACCGTGCGGGACGACCACCCCTGGATGTCGCTCGTCGAGGCGGGAATCGGCGCGGTGCCCTTCATCGGGGACATCGTGGCGATGGGCTTCGACTACCTGGTCAACCCGACGTACACGGTCCTCGACCCAGGCGGCACGCCGGCCTACCGCGTCCACAAGAAGCGCAGCTTCCTGTCTCGCCGTTTCACGGTCGAGGAGCTGCGCCCGACCACCCCCGGCGACGACGAACTCGTGCTGTTGGGACTGATTCAGCTCGTGCTGCGCGAACGCGAACGCGGATGAGCGCCGTCCGCCGGTCCCGGCTTCGGCTTGCCCTTGCGGGCCGGCTTCTCGCTGAAGCTGGGCACGTGGCCGTCATAGATCCTGTAGGCGTCGCAGCGCTCACGGATAAAGCACTCGCCGCACTTCGGGGCCGTCCAGGTGCAGACCTGCCGGCCGTGCGACAACAGGTTGACGTGAAGCTCATACAGAAAGGGCGGATCGGGAGGCAGCAGCGCGAGCAGGGCGCGGTGGGCCACCTGCTCGCTCATCTGCGGGATGGTGCCCACCCGGATGTTGATGCGGAACACGTGTGTATCGACCGGAAACACGGGCCGGTGGTAGTTGAACAGCAGCACGAGCGAGGCCGTCTTGACCCCCACGCCCGGCAGATCAGTGAGCCATTTCAGGGCGTCTTTGACCGGCAGGTCGCGCAGAAAGTCGAGGTCGTAACCGCCCGGCGCGTCCCGGATGCGGCGCAGGGTCTCCTGGATACGCGGCGCCTTGCTCTCGGGGTAGTTGCTGCGGCGAATGGCGTGGGCCACGGCCTCGGTCGGCGCGGCGATGATGTCGGCCCAGTCGCCCAGTTCACGCAGCTCCTGGTAAGCAGCTTCCTCGTCAGCGTGGGTGGTGCGCTGCGAGAGGATCGTCGAGATGAGCTCGTGCATGGGGTCGCGCCGCGAGTCGAGCGGGCGCTCGCCGTATTCCTCACGGAGCCGGTCTTTCATCCAGACCAGCAGTTCGGCCCGCTCCTCGGCGGGGCGGGCCGCGTTCGGAACGGCGTCGTCAAAGAGACCCAGGGTCACGCGCCGGGGGTGCTGCTGCTCTCCACCTCATCGCGGCCGCCCTCGGCGGGCTCGTCCTTGGCGGCGGGGTCCACGTTCGGCGCCTTGCCCCGGTCTTCCTCGGGAATCGGGCGGCTCTGGCCCTCGGCGGGCGAGGTGTTGGCCGGATCGTAGCCCTTCTTCAGATCGTCGCTCATGCGCTCAGGGTGCGCCCCTGCTCTGCCCCGCAGGCGAGATGGGGGTAAAGAGTTTTTTAGAGAGGAGGCCGCCCCCGCCCGGTCTACTTTCCACCCCTCGGCACATACAGGGCCTCGCCGCCCGCCGCCCCGAAGGCCTCTTCGAGCTCGGCCACCGGCTGATCGGGATGGCTCTGCGGATCGCCGGGCAGGGTCTTCGCCCAGACCTCCAGCGCGTCGGCGTAGCCGTCGCCGTCGGCGTCCTTCCCGGCGGCCAGCACCTTGCCGAGCACCGCCGGAAACTTCACCCGGCCCCCGGCCTGCGCGTCGGCCCGGAACGCCGCGCGGATCTCCTCACCGAACGGATTCCAGGGCGCGCCGCCCGAGGCCCTCACGTGGCAGAAGGTACAGGCCATGACGCCCCGGTCGTACTCCCACAGCGGGTTGCCCTCGTCGTAGTGGAATTGCCGGATCGCGGCTGTGCGGTACTGCGGCAGCGCGAGGGCGGCCGGCACCGACAGGGCGAGGGCCGCGGCAATCAGCACTCCGGCGAGCCGCGCCCCCTTCACACCAAACCCTTCATGCCAACCACTGCGGCCCCTTGAACTCGCCGCCCAGCACACTGCGGGCGTCGAGGCCCAGCCAGCCGCCGAGCGCCCCGGCGTACACGCCCCGGAAGTCCTGCTTGTACCGGATGTCGCCCAGCGACAGGTTCTCCAGGTCGGGGCTGTCGCCGTGCACGCCGCCCTTCACGCCGTGCCCCAGCGCGAACATCACGCTGCCCTGGCCGTGGTCGGTGCCCGCGCTGGCGTTCTCGGCCACCCGGCGCCCGAACTCCGAAAAGCCCATGACGACCACCTTCTGCGCCAGCCCCTGCGCCTCCAGGTCGGCATGGAAGGCGGCCAGCCCGGCGGCGAGGTCGCCCAGCAGGCCGTCCTGCTCGCCGCGTTGCCCGGCGTGGGTATCGTAGTTGCCGTGCGACACGTACAGGATGCGCTGGCCCACCCCGGCGGCGATCAGGCGGGCGGCGTCGCGCAGTTGCGCGGCAAAGCGGCCCTCGGGATAGGTCGCCCCCTCGCGGTACTTCTTGGCATTTTTCTGCACGCGGGCGGTGTTTTTCAGCATCTGGCGGGTGGCGCGGCCCAGGTAGTCGGCCTCGCCGCCGCGCGGGGCGGCCAGCATCGCCCCGAAGGCGTCCTCCAGCCCGGCCGGCAGCTTGACCCCGAAATTGGCCACCGACTCGATGCTCGGCAGGCTGAAGGTGTCGGCCCGCAGCGCCAGGGGCGTGGTCCCGCCGACGTTGCTGGCACAGAACGGGTCGCCGAGTTTCTCGGCCACGCGCCCGATCCAGCCGTCCGCCTGCGCCTGGGCCGGGTCGGCCGTGTGCCAGATCGCCATGCTGGCGAAGTGCGAGCGGTTGGGATCGGGGTAGCCCACGTTCTCGATCCAGGCGAGCTGGCCCTTGTCCCACAGCCCCGCCAGGGGGCGCAGGCTGGGGTGCATCCCGAGGTCGGGGGTCAGGGTGAGCACGTCCTTTTTGGGAACGGCGATGGTGGGCCGCGCGGCGTAGTACGCGCCGTTCGAGTAGGGCACCAGGGTGTTGAGGCCGTCGTTGCCGCCCGTGAGCTGGATGACCACCAGGGTCCGGTCGCCGGTCGCCTGCGTGGCTGCGCGCGCCAGAAAGCCCGGCATCCCGGTCGTGGCCGCCACCGCGAGGGCGGAGAGTTTCAGGAAATCGCGCCGTGTCGTCATGAATACCTCGGAGAAAAGGCCCGCCCTAGGCGAGCTGGAATTCGGGGCTGATGAAGGCGAGGTACGTCCGCTGGGCCGGTTTGAGGCCCGCCATCGCCGGGCGCAGCAGCGTTCTCTCGCTGCCCAGCAGGGCGAGTTCGCCGGGCCACTGGGTCACCTCCGGCGCGGCCTTGCCCACAGTGAGGGACGCCGCCACGTTCATGCGGGTCAGCAGCGCTGAGTCGTTGATCCATTCCCGGCCCCCGTCCCAGCCCTTCACAGTGTCGGGTTGCAGCAGCAGTTGTCCCATGCGCCCGGCCGTCTGGGTCAGGGTCACGAGCTGCTTGGGGTCGAGCCGGGGCTGCCCCAGGGTGCGCAGCGCCGCCGCGAGATACTCGACCGGCCCCCGGATCACCGCCTGCCGCGAGCCGTAGAAGGCCGCGCTGGAGAGCAGTTCTTCGAGCACCGCTCCCAGGTCGCCCCCGGTGCGCCGGAAGGTCTCGGCGCTGCCCGTCACGGCCCCCTCGTCCGGCGTGTCGGCCACGAAGGCGCGGTGCAGCCGGCGGGCCACGAAGGTCGCCGTCTGGGGATGCGTGGCGGCCAGGCGCACCACGTCCTCGCCGGTCAGGTTGCCGCTCTGGCCCAGGTAGGTCTTGCGGCCGTCGTCGTGCTGGCGGGGCGTGAAGGTGAAGCGAGGCGTCTCCAGGTAGTTCTGGTTGCCGCGCCCACCCTCGAAGCCCCAGCCGCTCAGGGCGCGCGCCCCCTCGCGCACGTCGTCCTCGGTGTAGTGCCCGATGCCGGTCGTGAACAGTTCGAGCAGCTCGCGCGAGAAGTTCTCATTGGGCTTGCCCTTCTTGTTCTGGTCGTTGTCGAGGTAGCGCAGCATGGCGGGCGACCGCGCGATGTCCAGCGCGAAGGCCGCGAAGCTACGCCCCGCCGCGTGCGTGCGCAGCAGCCGCAGGTACTCGGCCAGCGCGGGACCGTTGCGGACCTTGTCGGTCCCGACCACGAAATGCCCGCTCCAGACCAGGGCCAGCTTTTCGCGCAGGGGCGTGGGCGAGTACGCCAGTTCGTACAGCCACCCCGCCCGCGTGAGCTGAATCATGGCGCCGGGGGTGGCCCCACTCTGGGGGTCGAAAGGATTGCCGGGCGTGGGCTGCGGCCCCGCACCCAGGGCAGGAAAATTCAGGGCGGCGCGGGCGACCTCACGGGCGTCCTTGCCGGCCAGGGCGCGGATCTGCGCGTCGGTCGCGCCGAAAGCCGTGCGCCGCAGGAAATGCGCGGCGTCCTCGGCCGAAAGGGGTTTGGAATAGGGGGACAGACTCATGGGCACCTCGCCGGAAAGCGGATAAAAAGAGGGGACTTCAGGGGTTGGAGGCGGCGGGAGGCAGAAAAGTTCCCAGCTCCGCCTCGGCCACGCCGCGCACCCCGGCCAGGGCCGCCGCTAGGGCGCTTTGCGGCAGGTTGCCGACGAGCCACACCGCCCGCGCGCCCACCCGCCGCGAGGCCACGCCGGGGGCCGGGGCGACCGCGCGCGGGGCCGTCACGAGGGCCAGCACGTTCACCCCGTCGCTGAGGGTGATCTCCACACCGCCCTGCGCGCGCGGCCGCGCTTCTACCGGCACGAACCCAGGCGGTAGCCGCAGGCCCGGCAGAGCGGCCAGGACCGCTGCCCGCAGGCCCGCAGGCGCGGCGGCGGGCGCGGGCCGGGCAACCCGCCGGGGCGAGGCCTCGACCGTCCGGAGGGCGGCGCGGCGCGACAGACCCCCCTGCGCGTCCCGTTCCTCATAGGCCAGCGGGACATTCCAGGCGAGGTCCACCCATAGCGACCATCGCGCCGCCTGCCCAGTCTTGGGCACGAGGTCGAACCGGGCCGTGGGCCGCCCGGCCACCACGTCGCCGTCTGCCCGCGTCACTGAGAAGTTGCGCAGGAGCAGGGCGGGGCGCAGGGGCACCGCCGGAAGCTGGGCCGCCGAGCGGGTGGGCTGCGCGCGCGGCGGAAAGTTCACGGTGATCTCGGCGGCGCCGCGCGCCGACTGCGTGCGCGATTGCCGCAGGGCCGAGAGAAGGTCGTCGGCGGGAGCGGCCAGGGCGCCGGACACCCCTCCGGGCGCCAATAGCGCGGCCCAGACGAGCGCCCTCACCATCCAGCCTCGGCGCCCGTCGTCTCTGTCTCTGTGCCGGCCGTCTCCGTGCCGCCGTAGGCCGCCTGCACATAGACGTCGTAGGCGGCGCTGACCGGCAGAGGGGAAGAGGGGCGCAGTGCGGCGACCCCCGCGACCGCCGCCGCCGAGGCGAGCAGCGCCGAGAGGCCGCCCGCCCACGTCCGCCGCCGCTGGCGGGCCAGCCGGGCGCGGTGAGCGCTCAGAAACCGTCCGGCCGCGCCCTCGTCGGCTGGGGTGGGCTGCCGGGCCTCGGCCAACAGGCGGTCGAGGGGATCGAAATCGGGATGGGGATAGGTCATGGCAGGTTCCTCGGGAATCGGGTGGGGGCTTCGGGAGCGCCTCAGTCGTCGGCGCGCATCCCGGCCGCGGTCAGCCACACCCGCAGGGCGGCGCGGCCCCGCGCGATGCGGCTCTTGACGGTGCCGAGTTCCGCGCCCGTCACAGCTGAGATCTCGGCATAGTCCAGGCCCGAGATCTCGCGCAGGGTCACGGCCTCGCGCTGCTCGGGGGACAGGGTCGCCAGCGCCTGCGCCAGCCGCTCGCGCACCTGCGCCTGCTCCCCCCCACGCGCCGGGCTGTGCGGGGCGGCGGGCTCGGGCAGGATGTCGAGCGGCAGCGCCGAGCGGCGGCGCAGGGCGTGGGCGCAGGCGTTCAGGGTCACGCGGTGCAGCCAGGTCGAGAACTGCGCCTCACCCCGGAAACTCTTCAGCCCCCGGTGAGCGGCGATGAACACCTCCTGCACCACGTCGTCGGCCGCGCCGGGGCCCACCGTGCTGGCGGCCAGGCGGTGCACGGCCGGGGCGTGCCGCCTCACCAGCGCCTCGAAGGCCCGCTCGTCGCGCGCCGAGAGGCGAACCAGTTCGGCGTCGTCCAGAGAATCGTGGGGATCACGCAAAGTCACCTCACAGCTTAGAGGCGCCGCACGCGCGCAAAGTTCCCGGCTTCCCGCTTCGTCCCGTTCCGGGGAAGGAGACGCCCGCTAGACTGGGAGGCGATGACTCCGCGTTCCCTCTCGCGCTCAGCCGAGGACTACCTCAAGCACCTGCTGCGGCTGGGCCAGAGCGGCAAGGTGAGTACCCAGGCCCTGGCCGACGCCCTGGAAGTGGCGCCGGCCAGCGTCACCGGAATGCTCAAGAAGCTGGGCGAGCAGGGCCTGGTGTCGCACGCGCCGTACCAGGGCGCGCGCCTGACCGCCGAGGGCGAGCGCGTCGCGCTGGAGGTCCTGCGGCACCACCGCCTCCTCGAACTGTTTCTGCACCGGGCGCTGGGCGTGCCGCTCGACGAGGTCCACGAGGAAGCCGAGCGGCTGGAACACGCGCTGTCCGAGCGCCTCGAGGCCCGTATCGCCGCGTGGCTGGGCGACCCCACCCACGACCCGCACGGCGACCCGATTCCCACGCTGGAGGGAGAACTGCCCGAGCGCGCCGAGCGCCGGCTCTCGCAACTGGCTCCCGGCGACCACGCCACCGTCGCGCGCGTCCCCGACACCGACGCGGTGCAGCTCCGGGCGCTCATCGCCGCCGACCTGACCCCCGGCGCGCGGCTGCGGGTGCGCGCCGTGGACACCGCCCTGGGCACCCTGACGGCCGAGGTGGCCGGCCACCCGCTGACCCTGTCGCTGGGAGTCGCGGCGCAGGTCCAGGTGCACGCGGCGGTGGACGAAGAGGCGCCACAATAGACCCATGTCCGACAAGGAACTCAATTTCGCCCGCGAGATCCTCGGCGAGCGCCGTTACCGCGAGGTGCCCGACGACGAGATTCTGCGTGAGGCCGAACGCCTGCTGCACGAGTGGATGAGCGGCGAGGTCCGGATGGAGCGCCCCAAGCTGTACGACCACTATGCCCTGCTGCTGCTGGCCCTGACCCGCCACACCCGCGAGCTCGAAAACCGTGTGGCCGCCCTGGAAGGCCGCGCGCCGTGACGCCGAGGGTCAAGGTCTGCGGCACGACCAATGTGGCCGACGCGGTTCAGGCCGCCGAGGCCGGCGCCGACGCCCTGGGCTTCATCTTCGCGCCGGTCAGCAAGCGGCTCGTGACGGCCAAGGCGGCGCGTGAGGCCGGGCTGGCGGCGGGACCGACGGTGGCGCGCGTAGGGGTCTTTCTCAACCAGGGTCTCGACGAGGTGCTGCGCACCGCCGAGGCCGCCCGGGTCTCGGCGGTGCAGGTACACGGGTCTTTACCTGGACTTTACGTGAGGCATCTAGCGGCGTATTATCCCGTCTTGCGTGTCGTGCGCCCGGACGAACTGACCGGCGCGGCGCGTGAGTGGGCCGGCGTGCCCGGCGTCACCCTGATGCTTGACGCCCCGGAGCCGGGCGCAGGAAGGCCGCTGGACTGGGCCGCCCTGCGTGCCGACTTTCCGGCAGGGGCGTGGCTGGCCGGAGGCTTGGGAGCCGCGAACGTAGCGCAGGCAATTTCCGAGTTGAACCCGGCAGGAGTGGACGCAGTCAGCTGCCTGGAGCGGGCCCCTGGCCGCAAAGAGCCGGCAGCCGTTCGGGCCTTCGTGGAGGCGGTAAGGGGCACGGCCGGGGCAGGTTATCCACAGTGAAACGGCCAGATGTGGATAAATAGGCGAGTCCAGGTCGCCGGGGGCTGCGGTCCGTGCTACACGTCATTCCTGTTCCCAGTCGTCTGGGAGCCCTGGCCCTTTCGCTCCCCCTTGTCCACAGGGGCTGTGGATAACTTTGTGGATAACCCGAAAGTGCCCGCTACGGCGCCGCCAGGGGGGAAAGCCCGAGCCCATTCGCCAGCGCGCGGCCAGCCTGAACGATGTCGGCCGCGCCGCCCAGATCTATGCCCACTCCCGCAAACGGCACCCGCGCGAGCGTGTGCGCCTTGACGTTCAGATTTTCCAGGTTGCCGTGATCGCTGCCCAGGACCACCCGCGGGCCCGCCTGCAAGATTCCTTCCAGCAGGGCATCCACCCGCGCCAAGTAGGCGCGGCACGCCGCCAGCACCTCTGGCGGCGTGGGCACGCGGCCCCGGTGGCCCAGCAGGTCCCCGAACCACAGGTCGGCCACGAGGAGGTCGGCACCGTGGGCCGCGAGACCCAGGGCCTCGCCCAGACGTGACAACTCGGCGAGGTCACGCACCGGCGTCCACGGCTCGGCGTAGCTCAGGCCCAGGGTCGCCGGAATCAGGGGGAACCCCGGCGGGTTCAGGGGGAGCCCGGCGGCCCCGAAAGCGTAGGGAAAGCAGCCGGCACGCGGCCGGCGGGCCTGCGCCGCGAAATACTCGGGCACGTAGGAGTTGACGAGGGCTGCGCGGCCCCCCGCCGCCGTCAGCCGCCCCGGCAGGCCCGCGGCGCGCAGCAGGCGCTGCAACGTGGGGCCAGGGTGGGGGCCGAAATGCTCGCCCATGTAGCGCACGGCGTCCTGACCGGTCAGCCAGCAGCTCTGGCCGGTCCCCGACTGCGGCAGGCCCGGCACCCCCAGGGTCGTGTCGAGGGCCAGTCCGGCGTCCACCAGCGGGCGCAGGGTAGGCAGGTCCTGATCCCACACCGATTCCGGCGGTGCGTCGGCCGGGTGGCCCACCCCGTCCAGGGCCAGCCACACCAGCCCGGCAGGGGAGGCGGCAGTCATGCCCCGAGGCTAGCGCAGCGGCGCACCGGGCTTCACGAGGATCAATCCTTCCTCACGCTCACCCCACGTCCGTTCAGGTCCGGTCGGGAGAATAGGCACACTGCGCCTCCTTTCTCCGCTCTCTTCCCTCGTCATCACCCCAGGAGTTTTCATGACCCGCACCGTCCTGCTGACCTTTTCCCTTCTTGCCGCGCCGCTGGCCCACGCCCAGACCGCGCCCGTCCAGACTCCGGCTGCACCCGCCCAGACCGCGCCCGAGGCCGCCACCTTCGCCTCGGCGGCCGACGCGGCGGCGCAGGCCCGCGACCTCGCCGCCCGTGCCCGGCAGACGTACCCCAGCGGCAGCGTCAATATCGACCAGCCGCTGTGGAAACAGGCCGCCGCCGCCGCCGAAGGCGCCGTGAAGGCCGAACCGCGCAACGCGGGCTACCTGCGCCTGCGGGCCGAGATCTATACCGAGGTGGGCTTCTGGCGTCAGGCGCAGCTCGGGTGGGAAGCCTATTTCCAGGTGAATCCGGGCGCGGGCGCGGAGGAAAAACGCGCCGCCGCGAGTGCGCTCTACAACCTCGGATACGCGGCCTACACGCGCAACCAGCCCTCACAGGCCTCTATCCTGTTCCGGCAGTGCCTGACGCTGGACCCCCAGAACGCGCTGTGCGCAGGCTGGGCGGCCCGCACCGCCCTGGAGGCTGGACAGTACGCCCAGGCCCAGGAGCTGTACGCCCAGGCGCTGCGCGGCGCCCCGAACGACAAGTCGCTGGCCTACTTCGCCGGACTGGCCCAGAAGGCCGGCACCTACGGCCCCGCCGCCACGCGGGCCTTCAGCCGGGCGTATGCCGACCTGGACGCGGGGCGTAAACCCCAGGCCCTGGCCGGATTTCAGGAGGCGGCGCGCTCGGCGCCCAACTTCGCCGAGGCGCAGCGAGAAGCCGGGCGACTGGCCCTCGAACTGGGCGACGCAGGCGCGGCCGTGACGGCTTACCAGGGCGCGACCGGACTGCCGGGCGCCAGCGCCGCCGACCGCTACAACCTCGCCCTGGCGCAGGAAGGCCAGCAGTTCGGTCTGGCGGCCGTGCAGACCTTCCGCGCGGCGTACGCCCGCTATACGGCAGGCGACAGGGCGGGCGCCGAGGCCGGTTTTGCCCAGGCGACCACTCAGAATGCCAACTACGCCAAGGCCTGGGCCTGGCTGGGCCGCGTGCGCTACGAGGCCAAGAACTACGCGGCGGCGGCCGAGGCCTACGGCAACGCCGCGCGCCTGGACCCTAATGACAAGACGAGCGCCTACTACCTGCGTCTGGCGCAGCAGGGCAAGTAACGCCGGAAAGGGGAGCCGGGCCGCTTGCTATACTGCGGGCTGCGCCGAAACTGCGCTCCCGTTCTCTGCACCCGTAGCTCAGATGGATAGAGCGGCCCCCTCCTAAGGGGCAGGCCACTGGTTCGAATCCAGTCGAGTGCACCAAGAAAGGCCCCGCCTAGTGCGGGGTTCTACTTTTCAAAGCCTCTTCCCTTCCTTCAGCCGTGACCAACCCATGACCAACGGTAAAACAGGAACAGTTCCCAAGGTCCTATCTAGACAAGTGTAGTGTTGGGTTACCCACAGAAAGACCGCTATGGCAAGGGCATAATTGAGACCATGGATACGCTATGAACAGTCATTAAATTTTGCCATGCTGCATTCCGGTTGACAAAATTGGCAGATTTCTTCAAGATTTGTCCATGACGATCTCTATCCCCCTGTTCGCGCATCTGGGCCCAAAACCTGACCTTGCCTTCCAAGCGGCGGTTGAGCATCCCGCTTTTTTCGCCATTGCTGGCATAGTCGAGCGGGTTTACGACGTCGCTATGGACGAGGGGAAGAAGCTTCTCGCATCTGGACCTGACAGGAGAAGGGTCGTTCCTCACCTGCGACAAGCCATCCTTGAGGAGGAGATTCGAAAGCTGCCGGTACGCTTCCCGGATGTGGTAGCGACAAATCAGCCCTACAAGACCGGGAATGGCAGCTTCGTCCTGCTGCGAATTCAAGATGCGCTGGTCTGTGTAGCGTGCGTAAGGAATGAGGACGCCTTGCCGCGTAAAGCAGAATTCCGGGCGGTGCTCAGACGCCTTAATCAGTGGACGTTGGAAGAGTCTATGAGTGGGGCAGGTCCTCTCCAACACATCTTGGTGACGCATGGGGCATCCAAAGGGGACATGAGTAAGCCCGCGTTCACCTTAGCTACCAAGCCCAGTGCCTGCGGCACTTACTACCTGCAAAAATACGACCTGCGTCAGCACCCTACGGCGAACTTGGTTCTCCCGACGCCGCAGACGCCTATTACCCCTGCTGCTGGTGTACAGCTTGAGCGCCAGGTATCTCTCAAAGCGCGCGCGAAGCAGCAGAACGAGGAGTGACGTACATGTCTGAAGTCCCCACAACTTTCGTTGGGACTCGTCTGAAACAAGCTCGTGAAGTTTTCGGTCTTTCAGTCGAGTCTTTGGGCGAAATGCTAGGTGTAACACGCCAAGCAGTCGATCAATTCGAGAAAGGTAAGGAACCGAGCTTGGATGTTCTCTTGAAGCTCTGTTCCATACTCAATAAACCTGCTAGCTATTTTGTAAGGCCAGTTATCACCTCTTACGCTGATGAAACTGTATTTTTTAGAAAACTTAAAAAGGCACCAGTAGTTGAGATTAAGAGTGCTAAATCCGTGGCTGAATGGGTAGGGGAAGTAGTTTACCTGTTAGATAAGGAGGTCAACTTCCCTAATGTAAATCTACCAAGAAGTCTAATAAGGCATGAAAATCCCCTACAAATTACCAATGATGAAATCGAGTTATCAGCAAAAACCCTAAGAAGTTTTTGGGGATTATCTGATCTACCAATAGATAATATGATTGCCCTATTGGAAAAAAACGGAATTGTCGTCGTTAGAACTCAACTACATTCGCACGATGTCGACGGCTTTTCAGTATGGGACAAAGCAATTGATAGACCCATTGTCGTGCTTAATGCAGACAAGGCTTCTGCTGTAAGATCGCGCTTCGATGCGGCACACGAATTAGGTCATCTAGTAATGCATCGCTGGATATCCAAGGATAAGCTTAAAGCTTACGACACAGAGCTTGAGAAACAAGCTCATTACTTTGCGTCATGCTTCTTGCTTCCTCCAGAGCCATTTACAAAACAGGTGTTTACAGCTTCTATGCTTGAACTTCGCTCACTAAAAACATATTGGAAAGTTTCTATTGGAGCTATGATCAAAAGGCTCGAAGCCCTTAGCTTAATTGACAAGGACGAGTCGCGTCGGGTATGGGCTAACTATAACCGTCGTGGCTGGAGAACAGAAGAACCTTTCGACGATGATTGGCAAGCAGAGTCGCCTTCTCTACTCAAAGACGCCGCTGAGATCTTAGTTGAAAATGATATATACGATAATATGCAACTCCTAGAATTACTTTTCCCAGACGAAAACTATCTTGCCAAAATTACCAACCTGGATCCATCTTTCTACAGACCTAAATCGAATATCTCCGTAAAGCAATCTCCTACTAATTTGAAATTTGCAAGATAGTGCAAGGGCCGGTAATTATACCGGCCCTTGCACTATCTTAGTTTACTGAAAACTTTCTACCGGATAATAGATCGGATAAACCAATCGCCCACTCTTCATGCTCGCTTTGATAGACGGTACGATAGACGTCCGCAGTGAAAGAAGGGCGCGAGTGCCCCAGTTTCTGACTAACTACTTCCAGCGGCACACCCCGGCGCAACATTAGGGAAGCGTGCGTATGCCGCAGCCCATGTACCGTCACCTGACGCACACGTGCCTTCTTGCAGAACACCTCGAGATAGCGCTTCAACTTATCAGGTAGTAAACGCACGCCAGAAATGCCCGTGAAGACATATCCTGTGTCCTGCCAGATACGTTTACGCTCATACCCTTTCTCATGCCCTGGCACAGGTTGCCCAGGCGAGAGAGCGGTCCGCTCCAGGTCTTGCACAGCCTGCTGCCGCCTCAGGCAATCCAGCGCCTCGCTGGACAGATGCACGCGCCGCGCACTCTTCGCCGTCTTGGGGGTGCTGATCTGCGACTTGCCGCCCACCGTGACCAGATTCTCAATGATACGGATGGTCCCCGCTTCTATGTCGACGTGCGCCCATTTCAGCCCACACGCCTCGCCCCTGCGTAGGCCGGTGTGCAGCATAAATTCAAAGACCAGCCCCCAACGACTCGCCTGAAGCGCGGGTAGAAGTGCGGCTACCTCTTCAGCCGTTAGGGCCTTCTCTTCCTGCGGTGCATCCCGCCTCACAGGCTGGGGCCGGATTACGGCTGTCGGGTCACGCATGACCAGCTCAAGGCGTAGTGCCTCGCTAAAGGCCCCATGCAAGATGTTGTGCGTCTGTCGCTGTGTGTCGGTCAGGCCGGCTGCGCCCAGCGCCGTGTACAGCGCTCGCAAGTCGGCGGGGCGCACATCCTGCAGGCGCTTCCGGCCTAGGCGAGGGGCAATGTGCAGGTCAATGAGCTTCCGGTAGTTGTGGTGGGTCTTGACGGCCAGACTAGAGCGCTTGCCTTCAAGCCATCTGTCCAGCCATTCGCTGAGCGTTACCCGATCGGGTGCTGCCACGCCGCCGCGCAGGTGGTCAGCCTGGGCCTGGGTCATAGCAGCCCAGGCGTCCTTCTCTGTGGCCTCTGTGCCGCTCTTACGGATGGGTGTCCCGTCCGGCTTCAGGCCGACTGTGATCCGCCAACGGTAGCGCCCACTGGGCAACAGGTCGAGACTGCCGCGCCCGTTCCCAGCCTTCTGCTCCCCAGCCTTTGCGCGCGCCTTGGGCATGGCTCAGCTCTCCTGCTTTGGGACGGCGATTAGTTCCATGCCTAGAGCGTCAAGCACCTTCTGCCAGTTGTCCGGCACCTTACCCACTGTCCCACTAAGTAGCCGGGTAACGTTTGCCCGCTCAATTCCAGTCATATCAGCGAGTTCTTGGTGGGTCAGATCTCGTGCCTTCAGGGTGTTTTTGACGCTCTGGCGAACCTTCTCATTCATTCCTTGCATTGTATCACCTCTTGACACAATGTATCATAAAGCGATACAATTTCAAGTAGCAGAAAGGCCGGTCAACCCTAGGAAAGTTCCCGGCCTTCTGACTCCCCCAAGACAGGAAGGAATCACATGCAAGAGTACGCCACCCACAGCACCACCGTTCCCGCCAAGGCCCGCGCGATCACCCGCACCTGGAACACCGTCACCCACGACTGCATGGACGGCGCAGTCGTGCAGGTCCGGCACCACACCGTCACCCTGACCCGCACGGACGCCGGCTTGGTCGCCGAGATCGACGGGCAGCCTGCCAACATACTCAAGGCTGACCAGATCCTGCGCGGCGCGACCTTCCGCACCGTGACGGCCGAGGTGCTTGAGGCCCCGGCCACCATCGGGAAGGCCCGCGCCTACCGCCTGCACAAGATCATGGGCCGCTTGGGTCTGCACGAGCACTACGGCCTGGCCGCCCGCGCCCTGGGCCGCGACGTCTTCAGCCTGGCCGCGCTGACCGAAGCCGAGGCGCGCACGGTCTGGGCCTTCGTGGTGAACTTGCTCCCCCACGCCCGCGAGCTGGCCGCCGCCTGATTCCCCAGAGGGACACGGCTCAGCGTGTCCCTTCCTGCTTCAAATCCCCCGGAGGAAGTCCCGGGCAGACCAGCCGCCGGGACCTTCCTTCAGTGCTCAGCTCGACCCGATAAGGAAGGCCCACCATGCGCGACAACACCCCAACCGCCCGCCTGGAAGACACGCCCACCCCCGAGGCCACCCCTGGCCGTGAAGATCGAGCCGCCGCCTACGCCGCGCTGCCCCGAGTGGCCCGACTCATCCCTGGGGCGCAGCCCTGGCACCTGACACTGGAACTGGACAGTGGAGAGCAGGTGGACCTCTCACCTGGGCGCATGAGGTGGGCCGCGCTGCACCCCAGCAGCCGCTTCGGTCCCGCTCTCACGGTGAACTGGGCGCCCGGTGAGCACACGGTCTACGCCGTGCCCGCTGAACTGCTCCCGGAGCTGCTGCCCTACTTCCCTGGCCTGGAGGAACAGTCATGAAGCCGCGCTTACCCCGCGCAGTCTGAAAGGTTTCAACTGATACTGCACTGCCCGCCATACACGGCGGGCAGTCGCCTATGGTGTCTCGGTACAATTATCCCGTGGCTTACTTTAGAGACGAATTCGAACTGGAATATAGACAGCCAGAGATTGTGCTTGGGCGTTTCCGAGAAGCGCTAGCTCTGTTTAGATCTGAGATTCCTCCCTTTGATCCTAAAACTGGTGAGCGAGCATTGGTCTTCCGCCTTGGTTTACATCTTCACACCCTATTTCGCCCTATGATTGTTGATTCTGAATATGATCGAAATATACGGGACAATAAGCGCATTCGTGAGCTTTTCGAAATTCGTTTCACAGATTTTGAAAATCAGCAGATTGGTCAGATCTTACCAAAGGTTCCGAATTCTTATCCAGCGCCACCGAGTACAAGGCGTTCGATCAAAGGAGATAGAATATATCCAGATTTGATTGTACATCACCGTCGTTATAATGATAATAATGTTTTAGTTGTAGAAGTAAAAAAGTCGAAAGGTAATCCTATAGCTATTCATAAAGATATACAGAAACTCAAGGGTTTTACTCAGCCTGATTACGGCTATGTGCTGGGAATATTTCTTGAACTTTCTCTTATTGAGCCGCGATGGCTCGCGTTTACTGAAGGCGAGCTTAATCTAGATCTCTCCTACTGGCCGCGGCCAGTTCCGAAGGCTTAGCACTCTCCATAGCAGTCACTAGCTATTTAATCTTTGCCTTGATTTGTAGCGGTGGTACGCTCAAGGCAGGACTGCGGCAAATCATAAATTCTCAGTGAGGTATGGTCAAGTGTGCGAGGTGTGACGATTAGCCCGCTACGAACTTACACTGGAATTAATAAAAGGTTGGTGCGTCGAAATGTGACGCGGCTGAGTTCTCTCGGTCGCGGAAGGCCTTCCCAGTGTATTGGCCAGAGTAGGAGAGGGGAGCGTCCCCGCGTTTTGCGGGCAGCTCCACTTATCAGTGCCTGAGATCCCGACTTAAATAAGCCACGCTTTATCTTTCGGCGTCACAGACGAACAAACATATTACTGCTCAGCTTCGATGCTGAACCTTTGCTCAATTAGCTTGTCGCCTCTGGGGAATCCAGCGAAGGCCATCACACCTTCACGAAAGGTGGCGGTCACCACTTCATTCCCCAGTTGGTCCGAACTGATGGTATTCCACGCCTGAACTTGGCGCTGCCCTGTCGGGTCCTCGTCTTGCGTCAGGCCTGTATGTTCAATCAGTTGCGCCTGGAAGCGGTTGACGGCCGAATGAATGGCTTCAGGTTGGCCCGTTGCTTCAATGTCTGGCTGACGGACCGGCTTGAATCGACCAGTCTCATCTCGCTCTTCTCGGACACCCCGTCGACCTGTAAATACTGCTAGAAGTTGCCGGAATATTCCTTCTTCAATGGCTATGAAAAGTGGTTTATCTTCATAGCCATCTTTCCAAAAACCTCTCGTCCCCCACCCTTCTTGACGGAAGAGGGAAAACGCCATTAGTTGACGAGAAGAGGAAAGTGATACTAGCTCGTACATATCATAGCCATCTCGGCTCACAGGAATGTTTACGACGAACGACATCGATCCCATAGTCAATATCGGCAGATCAATGGCACGGGGAGGCAATGTCAGGTTGATGAACGCGAGGTTGAAAAGTCGCCACCATTGCCGAAAGTGCGCCGTTGCAATAGCGCTTCCCGACAAGCCGCCTGCAACCGGGTGACCTACAGGCAGCTTGAAACGAATGGCATGAATGGCCGCGCCGGCGGGGGACTCATGGATATTCAGGCCACTCACGACACCATGCTGAATGTCTGCTCCTAGAGGAGCAGTACCTGGCGTGGTGGACATCGTCTGGATCATTCCAGGTACGAACGGATCTATTTGCCAGAGAGCGCCATCCAGAATTGAGCTGTCCATGAATCTCTGAACCTTCCCCGAGCCAGCCGTTGCTTTCGCTTCGAGCATGCCGAATTCATTCCTAGCGTTGACGGTTACGAAATCACCCTTTCTAGTGGACATGCGTGGTGCTTTTCCGCTACTTGAGGGTGGTGCACGCCTCGCGTACAACCTCGTCAGTCGGGCAACCGTGCCGTCGTCCACATCCTCGGCGTGCGCAAGATAGACCGCTCCGAGCTCCCGGGCGTACAGCGCCGCTACACCGGCGCCCAGCTGCCCCGCGAACCCACTCTTCAAGTAATCCGCAAGGCGCAGTTTTGTGCTGCGCCCGCCGGAGCGCGAGGCAGTCGACACAACCAGTCCAGGCGTTAATTCGAGGTGTCGCCCCATACCGTACATGAGGCTTACTACCTCAAAGTTGAGTTCGTGCCAGTTATCGCTCGTAACAGTGGTTAAGGCCAGGTTGAAAAACAACTCCAGGCGAGTGAATTTCAGGGAACGGATTGAGGTGGTCCCGACGGTCACCTTGGGCAGACTTGGCAGCGCCCTTGGGACACTCACGGTGTGCTCGTGTTCGGTCATGACCGGGATGGAGTGGACGTGGTGCAGGTTCAGAAAGGGCGGTGACGTCATACTGGCAAGATAGGCCGCACGGGCCCTTCAGGACGCCAAAAGTCCGCGCCGGGTCACCGGGCACCGTCCAGCTTGACTATGAAGGTGCGTCTCTCCGTCCTCACACGGGGCACGGCACGAAGCCTGACCCCAGCGCGGCCATGCCTCACTATGAAACGCCCCTGCCCAGGTCAAGCACTGGGCAGGGGCGTTTCACGGCTTAGCCAGCGCTTGCCAGGCGGCCCGGTCGACGGCAGACAGGCGGGCCAGAGTCTTCCCTTTCGCCGTCATGCTCACAGGTCCCCCCACCGCACGCCCTTGAGAATCTTCGGCTCACCTACAGGGGCCAGGATGAGCAGCCCCGACCCGGCCACCTGGGCTGCCCCTGCTTCCTGCAGGTCTTCCGGCGAAAGGGGAAGCTCACGCCCCTGTCCCTCGACCTCACGCCACACCCCAGCCACCGGGTCCGCCTCGAAGATCCCGTAGACGTCCCGGTCTTCCTTCCGCCGGGCCTCTTCGAGCTGGGCCAGCCGCCTGCGCCGCCCCGTCACTTCGCCCGCCTGGGAGACAGGGGCAGGCCACTTGGGTACAGCTCGAAGGTTCGGCGCACGATCCGCACAGCTTCCCCTTCGCCGCCCAGGATCCGGCGTGTGATGGTCACCCGCACGGCAGGGCGCTCACCCTGCCGCTCTTCGAGCTGCCGCACCCGGTCCCACTTCGCCCGCGTCATGCGCCACCGCCCAGCGCGCCCACCGCAGCGGCCACCACTTCAGGATCTGCTGCTCCGTACACCACGAAGACCCGGACCCCGATCAGCGTTTGAGCTTCCACTGCTTCCCGGGTCAGATGGCCAGGCCGCGCGGGACAGGCTGCCCGGTACACCTGGGCGAAGTGCCCCGGCAGATCTTCGACTTCCTGCCAGACCTCACAGGCCCACCCGCGCCCGTTCACTTCCAGCGTGTCCAGGCGCTTGAACCGGGCGCGCGTCATGCGGCCCCCCGGCCCAGTTGGGGCCCGCCGGTCGGGTCACTCTGGCCCTCGAGGGCCGCAATCCGCGCTTCGAGCTCACCTACTTCCACGATGCGGGCATAGGCCGCTGCGCCCTGGGAGATGGCGTGCACGGCTTTCAAGGCATGCGCCGGGTCTTCCTCTTCAAGCAGCTCACCGGCCCGGGTTAGGGCCCGCCACAGCAGCGCGCGGGCATCTTCCAGAGTGCCGGGTTTGCCTCTTCGCCGAGCACGTTTGGCCTGTCGGGCTTCCGTCGGATTGGGATTCATGCTTCACCACCTATAGAACGGGGGGGGCAGCGTGCGCCCCCAGGCTTTCGAGTGTGGCCCGGACGCTACTAGGCATCAGTTGCCCCGCCCGCAGATGATCCCTTTCATGGGCGTCCAGGCCTGCGCGGCGCATTCGTGTAGAGCGGTGGTCATGACTGGCGCGTCGCGCTGGCCATCAAGCCAGCCATGGGCTAGGCGGCCTAGGGGACACAGGCCATCTCCGTATTCGTCGGGTCCCTGCCAGTGGGCGCAGGAAGCGCAGCGACCGGGCCGCAGGCGGAGTACGACAGCATTCAGTCGACCGTCTGGCAGGCGCTCCGGTGTTTCGGGTGTTTGGTTTTCGGAAACACCGGAGAAACACCGGGCTATTTCCGGCGTCTCCGTGAGGTTTTCCGGTGTTTCGGGTGTTTCCGGTGTTTTTTCCCCAGTCCCCCGCTTCGCAAGAATCTGGGCCACTGCATCTCTCTCCGCCCTAAGCATCACCTTGAGGTTGGTGGGAATGAGGCTTGCCGGTTCCACAACAATCTTCCCCATAGCAGTGAGGGATACGCTGACGCCCAGGCCCTCCAGCGTGTCGACCAAAGAGGCTGCGCCGCTCAAAATTCCTCCCGGTCGTTTTCACTTTGGGCTGGAGGATCAAAAGAAACACCGGAAACACCCGAAACACCGGGAATGCTGTCCTGATCGTCGTTATTTGCCCGGTGTTTCTCCGGTGTTTCATTCTGGGCAACACCCGAAACACCCGGCGAGGTGACCAGCTCCACCCGATACAGCTTGTTTTTCGTGGTCGAATCCACGCCGGCCACTCGCAAGCGCCGCCCAGAGAACACCCGGTCGCGGTGGGCCAACAGGGCCCGGCCAATCTTCTGAAGCTGAGACAGGGGCTTACGCCCCTCCCACAGATCGATGTGTGAGCCGGTGGTCATCATGGCGGAGAGGAAGGCCCTCGCGGGGACAGGTTCTCCACCATGGGCGGTATAGACCGCATCAAGGACATTTCCCCACTCTTCCGGCTCCGGGTTGCTGATCTCGTACAGGTGCTCTCTGGCCTCCAGAAAACCTTCTATCCCGGCCACCTGGAGCACGCCGCCTACGGTTGCAGACCAGCTCTCATAGCTGCCCAGGCGAGTCGCCCCAGCTGGACGCCCGTCGGCTTTCCAGGCCTCAACCAGCGCAAGGCAGGCCCCCACCAGCTGAGCCCGGTGTTCTCTGATCCAGCGCAACAGGTTGGGGTGCCTGAACCCGGTCCGGTCTTCCGGCCGCTCTACGCCTGCATCAAGGCGAATCGGAATGATGCGGCGGGGCATGTCGTCGTCGAGGCTGACGTTGTTCCCAGTCGCCATCCAGAGAGCATCGTTCGGGAGGGTCAGCATCTCGGATTTACCCAATCTGCGCCCCCGCCAGGTGCGGGCCGTCAGGGCGGCGGCCAGGGCCTCACCCTGTAGGGCATGGACGTTGTCCAGCAAGATCACGCGAGAGCCTTCCAATAACATGGAAGTCACGCGCTTTTCGAATTCGTCACCGTCTTTCGGCTGCACCATGACGCCCGCGTCTGTTCCCAGCGCCACGGCCGGAATGACCTCAGACAGCAGGCCCTTCCCAGTGCCCCGTGTCGGCGCTTCAATCAGGTGCAGTGGGGTAGGGCCGTCGATCATGGGCCGCAAGAATGGCACCAGCAGCGCGCCGACCGTATGGGCGAATCCGGCCCGGTGGGCAAAGGGAAAATCATGCAGCAGCTCCCGCAAGAGCTCGAGTGCCCCCTCAACGGTCGGTAGGCTGGGTAGCTTCAGCCCGCCCAGGGTCAGGAAGACGCCGCTATCCGAGTGATAGCCCTCGGCAGCGATCAAGTCCCCAGCAGCGCTGTAAAGGGGTGTAGTGGCTAGCGTGCGCAGGATAGGGAAGGGCAGCTGGTCCACGCGGGCCAGCAGATCAGGGGCAAGGTCATTTGGGGGTCTGACGGCCACCATGTAGGACTCGTTGTCTTTGCCCATGACCTCTTTGACAAAGTCTGCCGACCGTTCCAACTCCCCCTTCAAGGCCACCTGATCGAATGACTTGAAACGTGTCTCGTTATCCTGCTGGATCAGTCGACCCAACTCGCCCGCCCGGCTGAACAGGCGAGGTGGATCGTTCCGGGCCAGGAGGGCGATGACCGATTCTTCTGCGATGTCCCGCAGACGCTGCGTGTTCACCACAATCTCTGGGTACTCGCTGCCCTGCTTCGGCTTCGGCAAGTCGGGGATGCTGAATCCGGCCTCCTTGAGGTAGGGCAGACCGCGGCGGTTCTCCGGGTCGCCGTCTTCCACATTCTCAGCCCAGCGGTCTATTTCTTCTGCCCACTCCTGAGCGGTACGGGAACTGTCAGCGCACCAGAGGTCAAAGACTTCTGGCTCTTTCAACCCCTCGACCATGCCAGCGAGGTTCCCAGCCCGCTGGGCGAGATTCAGGAACGCAGCTAGAGCGTCATGCCGCGTGTCTGGAGCGTGAGCGCGGGCAGCGGCCAGGAGCACGTCAACAGCTTCCGGCAGGAACTCGCTCTCCACAGGGGGAGTAACCTTTGAGCCCTCTGCCGAAGCAGGACGTGCCCTTGCCTCTTCCTCCTCAGCAAGCTCTTGGAGTGCTTGCACTGGGTTCTGCTCAATCCAGTCGTGCAGCTCGTCGACCGGGATAGGCTGCCCGTCCTCGCCCTCGAGATAGGTCCTCCCCAGGTAGGGCGGATCCTTCTTCAAGGCGGCGTAGTAGGGCGTGATAATCCACCGGCCCTTGCCGTCTGTGCCCATCGGGTACGTCTCGACGCTGGGCACATCTGCCCGCCGAGCAATGGAGCGCAAGGCATCCCGCATGACTTTGTAGGGCAGGGGGTCGCTGGCAAAGAGCCAGATGTGCCAGCCCTTCCCACTACTAGAGCGCTCGGCATAGGCATTCAAGTTCAGTCCAGCGCAGGTTTCCAGCACGGCACGCTTAGCCGCTTCTAACCCCTCGCCGGGGAAGTCCTTTCCGTCGAGATCAATAGCACCTACAGGAGTAGCCTCCTCTCCGCCGGGCAGGTAACCCAAGGCATTGCCGGCTAGCTTGCCTCCAACACCCAGGTTGGATTTAAGGTGCTGGATCTGCACAGCTTGACCTTCTAGCGTCTGTACCTTCTTCTTGCCGGTCTGTGGATCTCGCCCCAGCACACGCCCATGCTTGAACGGGTTGAGGGGGAAGAACCGGGCAAACGTATCCAGGGTGTCAGCATGAAGCTCTGCAGTCACGCGCGGCCTCTCTGCTTCTTCGCGTGGGGTGAGCAATACAGATCAACCTCGGCCACGTGCAGCCGGGCGTCAGGTAGGAGCTTTTCTACCTGGGCAAGGGTGACGATCTGGTCAAAGGCATACCTCGAGAAGCTGCCCAGCGCACCACGCACGACAAAGACGCTGACGATCGTTGATGTATGGAACTCGTCCTTCAGAGGAGGGCGCGTGTAGTGGTCGCGCCCCAGCCGGGCCAATGCAGCACGATCATGCGTGTCGGCGCGCTTCATTGCTGCCAGGAGCTTTCTAGGGTTCGGTACACTGTCGGGAGCGCTCGCCCGCGCCGCCCCGCCGGCCCGTCCACGGCGGGGCATTAACTTGCCCGGCCTTCCTGCTCCTGCAGGTATGCGGTCGTCTGCGTCTTGATGTATTGCTCTAGCGCCTCTCGAGAGATGCGAAGAACTTTGGCGCCTATCTTCACTGCTTGCAAGCGGCCAGCGCGGATCTCGCGGTACACCAAGGCGGTATGCACTCCTAGGTATGACGCCGTCTGGGGTACATCAAGGAATGCAGGCAGCGTGGGCGCAGATGCGTCCAGCACGTTGATATTTGTTGCAGTCAAGGGAAAACCCTCCAACTTCACCCGCAGAGAAGCGGGACAGAGACCTCAGTTCAGGGCTGAAGGTTCTGTGTTGGAGGGGGCGTTCGGCTTGATCTGTGGGGCCTGCTGAATAGGCAGAGGGGCGGCGACCGGTTCAGCTTGCTCGTAGGCCTGAAGCGCGTCATCCTCGCCGACCATCTCGGCCACAGCACGGGCTATGTAGGCGTGAAGATCTTCAGCAGTAAGGCCAGCCTCGTGAGCTTCCTGTCCCTTGAGTGCCCGGTAAAGATTGCGGTCGAAATGGAAAAGATCGTAAGCGAACGCTTTGAGATAGGCCGCAGTCTCGTCCGGAGCTTGAGCGCCTAAACGCTGGGCAAGTTCCGCAATGCCGATCTTTTGACCTTCTCGAACTTGGAGTGCATACCAGCTGCGCACAGCCTTATTGATGCTCCATTGCTTTGAGAGCGCTGACTGCGCATCGTCAAGTGCATCTTCAAAAGCCTGCCGGTTGTCTGCTCCACCCCGTAGCCCTACGCTGTAACCTTCAACACCGCATAGCCCTGGTTCAATGCTGAGAGCATCCGCCCAATTGAGGGTCGACAAGTCTGAACGGCGCTCCATCAGCCATTCAGACTCCACCTCCTCTTTGGAGCGGGTATCTGCTCTGCCGCGTATCCTCACATACATAGTTTATCACCGTCTGCAACGGAAATAGACATTCGTGCAAAGGGCATGATGTGACCAACCTGTGACCAACACATCCATACATCAGCGCAAACGAGAGCACATCAACAAGAATAGAGAATTCCCAAAAACGCTCTCTCGGAGCCACTTTTTGGGATATCTGTGTTCTTCTGTTGATATCCATAAAGCTGACCGGGCCTCCCTCCTAAGGGGCAGGCCACTGGTTCGAATCCAGTCGAGTGCACCAAGAAAGGCCCCCGGTACGATTTCCGGGGGCCAGCTCTATTCCGGTCTCAGCCCCGGCGTGTCACGCCGTCGGTGGTCAGCAGCGCGCCGTACAGCTCGGGGCGGCGGTCGCGGAAAAAACCCATGCCGGCGCGGAACTTTCTCGCCTCGGCCAGATTCAGGGTGTGCAGGAGCGGCCCTTCCTCTCGGTCACCGAACTCGGCGACGAGTTCACCCGTGTAGTCACTGACGAACGAGTGGCCGTAGTAGGTCTGCTTCAGCCCCTCCACCTGCTCGGTGCCGATGCGGTTGGCGGCAGCCACGTAGGCCGAGTTGCTCACGGCGTGACCGATCATGGCCCGCTGCCACATGTGGTGGCTGTTGGGCGACTCGACACCCTCGGGTTCGGAGCCGATAGCGGTCGGGTACAGCAGGAAGTCGGCGCCCTGGAGCATCATCACGCGGGCGGTCTCTGGATACCACTGGTCCCAGCAGATACCCACGCCCACGCGCCCATAGCGGGTCGCCCAGACCTTGAAGCCGGTGTCGCCGGGGTTGAAGTAGTACTTTTCCTCGTAGCCGGGGCCGTCGGGGATATGGGTCTTGCGGTAGTTGCCCAGCAGCGTGCCGTCGGCGTCAATGCACACCAGTGAGTTGTAGTGCGCCTGCCCCGCCTTCTCGAAATAGCTCAGCGGCAGCACCACCCCCAGCTCCTCGGCGAGCTTCTGAAAGCGCCCGACGAAGGGATGATCGTCGAGCGGGTGCGCCAGCCCGAAGTAGTCCTCGCGCTCGACCTGGCAAAAATACAGGTTCTCGAACAGTTCGGGCAGCAAGATCACCTGCGCGCCCTGGCGGGCAGCCTCACGCACGTGGGCCTCGGCGCGCGAGACGTTGTCTTCGAGCTGGTCGGTGACGTGCATCTGCACGACGGCGAGCTTGACGAGGTCGGGGGTGCGGGTCATGACCCCAGGCTAACGCGGCGGGCGTGGGCGGAAGGTGGCGCGGGTCCTGACCGGGGCGGAACGGCGCGGCGGAACGACGCATTGGTCTGGGCAGAGGCGGCCCCTCACCCGGCCACCCGCATAGATTGGGACGATGCGGCGCACCCCTGTCCCCCCACTCCAGCTGGCCCCAATCCCCGTGCAGGCCCGGCCATGAAGTACGTCTCGACGCGCGGCGCGCGGAACCTGGGCAGCTTCTGCGACGTGCTGCTGCTGGGCCTGGCCCCCGACGGCGGGCTGGCGATGCCCGAGAGCATCCCCACCCTGAGCCCGGACGAGGTCGAGGCCCTGCGCGGCCTGAGCTACCCCGAGCTGGCCTACGCGGTCATGCGCCCCTTCATCACCGATATTCCCGGAGACGACCTGAAACGGCTTCTGGAGCAGACCTACCGGGCTGAGGTGTTCGGCAGCCCTGAGATCACGCCGCTGACCCCGCTGGGCGACTCGGGCCTGTATCTGCTCGAACTGTCCAACGGCCCCTCGCTGGCCTTCAAGGACATGGCGATGCAGTTTCTGGGGCAGGTCTTCGAATACGTGCTGGAGACGCGCAATGAGCGCCTGAATATCCTGGGGGCGACCTCGGGTGACACGGGCTCGGCGGCCGAGTACGCCATGCTGGGCAAGGCGCGCGTGAACGTGTTCATGCTCTCGCCCCACGGCCGCATGAGCGCCTTTCAGCAGGCGCAGATGTTCAGTCTGCGCGAGCCCAACATCTTCAATATCGCCGTCCAGGGCGTATTTGACGATTGCCAGGACCTCGTCAAGGCCGTGAACGCCGACGCCGAGTTCAAGGAGCGTTTTGAAATCGGGGCCGTCAACTCGATCAACTGGGCGCGGGTGCTGGCGCAGGCGGTGTACTACTTCAAGGGGTACTTTGCGCTGGGGCTGCCCGCCGGGGCCGAGGCCGATTTCTGCGTACCCTCGGGCAACTTCGGCAACGTGTTCGCCGGGCATCTGGCGCGGGCGATGGGGCTGCCCATCGGGCAACTGGTCGTCGCCAGCAACGAGAACGACGTGCTGCACGAGTTCTTCACGACCGGCACCTACCACGTCCGGCCCGCCGCGCGCGTGGCGATGACCTCCAGCCCCAGCATGGACATCGGCAAGGCCAGCAACTTCGAGCGCTACCTGTACCTCATCACGGGTGGCAGCGGAACGCAGACACTGTCCTGGTGGCAGGAAGTCGGCGAGGGCCGCCCCGTGAGCCTCGCGGGCACGCCGCACTGGGACACCGTGAAGGCCAGCCGTTTCGCCGCCGGGCGCAGCACCCACGCCGACCGCCTGAGCACGATCCGCGAGGTGGACACCGAATTCGGCCGCCTGATCGACCCGCACACCGCCGACGGCGTGTTCGTGGCGCGCCCACACCAGCGTGTCGGCGTGCCGATGGTCTGCCTGGAAACCGCGCTGCCCATCAAATTCGAGGACACCGTGAAGGAAGCGGTGGGCCGTTCGCCCGAGCGCCCGACGAAATTCGGCGGCATTGAGACGCTGGAACGGCAGTTCACCGTGCTGGACAACGACGTGGACGCCCTCAAGGCGTTCGTCGCCGGGAAACTGGCAGAGCAGCGCTGAGGGGCCCAGCGGTGAGGGATGTGGGCGGCGCTACCCCCGCCGCCCCGCCGCCACCCGCACCACCAGGAGCAACGCAAAGGCCACGAAGACCATCACTGCCGAGAGCACGAGCGCCGGCCCCAGGTCGGATTCCATCGCGGCGTAGATCGCCAGCGTGACCGTGCGTGTGCGACCCTGCAAGGACCCGGCGAAGAGAATGGTCGCGCCGAACTCGCCCAGCGCCCGCGCCCAGGTGAGCACCAGTCCCTCCAGCAAAAAGGGAAAGGCCAGCGGCAGGGTCACGAAGCGGAACACCGCCCAGCCGCCCGCGCCGTCGGTGCGCGCCGCCGCCTCGACCTCCGGGTCGAAGCTGGCGAAACCCGCCCGCGCCGTGCGCAGGTAGAACGGCGCAGAGGTGAACAGCTGCGCCAGGACCACCGCCGCCGGGGAAAAGGCGATGCCGATGCCCGCGATCTCCAGCGGCGGCCCCAGAAGGCCGTTTCGCCCGAAGGCGAGCAGCAGCCCCACCCCCGCCACCACGGGCGGCAGCACGATGGGCAGGTCCAGCAGCGTCTCCAAGAGGGCCTTGCCGGAAAAGTGCGTGCGGGCCAGCAGCCACGCGACCGGCGTGACCAGGGCGACCGTGAGCAGCAGTGTGATCCCCGTCGTGAGCAGGCTGACGCGTAAGGCGTCGCCCACTGCCGCGCTCGCCAGCGTCGGCAGAAAGTCGGCGTTCAGGCCGCGCAGCAGCAGCGCCGCGACCGGCAGCAGCAAAAAGGCCACCAGCAATAGGCTCAGGCCCAGGGGCAGGGCGGGCGGGGCAGGCCGCCGGACTCCCGCCGCCTTAAGCGGGCCGGACGACACGTCTACCCGGCCAGTTCCCCACCGGCTGCCCACCCACGACCCTGCGCCTCACCCGCAGCAGTATGCCTGTCCCTGTGGGCGGTCGCCCACGCGCCTCACTCGACCGCAAGCATCACGTCGCTCGCCTTGATGACGGCCGAGGTGCGGGTGATGACCGAGGTGAGGACGACCACCGGCGAGAGTTCCAGCGAGATTTCGGCCTCTACCGAGCCGAGCTTGAGGGTGGTGATGCGACATGCAAAGACATTCTGGGCGCTGAGCTGCATGGGGACTCCCTTACTGCGGGGCCTGGAAGCCCCACTTGCGCATAATCTTCTGGCCCTCGGGCGAGAGGACGTAGGCGACGAAGGCCTGGGCCGCCGCCGCGTTGTTGCTGGCGCGTACCACGCCGATGGGGTAGCTCGCGCTCTGGTTGAAGCGGGTGGGCAGCGCGATCACACGCACGGCCGTCTTCAGGGCCGGCGTCACGTCGGTCGCATAGACCACCGCCGCGTCGGCCTCGCCGAGCTGCACCTTCAGGGCGACCTGCCGCACGTTCGGTTCCTCGGAGGCCACGTTGCGCGTCACGCGGGCTGAGAAGTCCCCGCCGTAACTGCCGGACTTGTCAATGGCCGCGAGCATCCGCCGGGCGTAGTCGCCTACCGGCACCGCCTTGTCGGCCAGCACGACCTTCACGCCGGGCCGCGCGAGGTCGGCCAGGCCAGCGACGCTGCTACCCCTGGGGGTGATGATCGCCAGCCGGTTGCCCACAAAGGCCCGGCCGGCCGCGACCACACCCCCAGTCACCAGCGGGTCGTACTGCGCCGTATTGGCGCTGGCGTACACGTCGGCCCGCGCGCCCTGCCCCAGTTGCGTGCGCAGCGCCTGCGACCCGGCGAACTGGAAGGCGGTGTGGTGACCGGTCCGGGCATCGAAGGCCCGGCCCAGCTCGGTAAAGGCGTCGGTGAGGGACGCGGCGGCGAACACGGTGAGGTTGGCGGCGCTCGCCGTGCCCCCCAGCAGGAGGGCAGTGAACAGCAGGAGTCGGGGTTGGATCATGAGGCCTCCGGGAGCACGGAAGAGGGAAGGGGAAGGCGCAGCGGGCAGTGTCAGGCGGTGCTCTTCCAGGGCTGCCCCGCGTGGGCCGGGTCGTAACCGCCCAGCGCGCGCAGTTCGGCCTGGAAGCCCGGCTGCGCGGCGCCGAGCAGCAGCGCCGCCAGCGCGGGGTGGTCCAGATGCTCGCCCGGCACCACGAGGTCGAAACGCTCGCGCTGCACCGGCACGAAGTCCAGGCCGTGCGCCCACGCCGCCGAGCGTGGCCCCGGCGCGAGGTCGGCCGCGCCCAAGGCGACCCGCGCCGCCGCCGCCAGGGGGGTGGGGGCCTCGTCGCGGTAGCCGGGCAGCCGGGCACGCTCGCTTTCGCCCAGGCCCAGCCCGGCGAGCCAAGCGTCGAGGAGCACGCGGCTGCCCGCGCCGGGCCCACGCCCGACGAGCCGCAGGCCGGGGCGCAGCAGGTCCGCTACGCCGGAAATGCCGTGCGGGTTGCCCGGCGCCACCATCAGCCCCTGCTCCCAGGACCAGAGGGTGAACAGCTGCGCGGGCATCCCCGGCAGCTCGCGCAGTACGGCCGGCAGGTTGGACTCGCCGCCCCCCGCTTCCCACAGGTGGATGCCCGCCGCGTGGGCCTCGCCGCGCCTCAGCGCCCGCAGGGCGTCCAGGCTGACAGCGGGGTGCCACAGCGCACGCACCTCCTGGGGCCGCGTCCCCGGCCCACCGCCGCCGCGCCCCAACTGCCGGGCCAGCAGCCCCAGCGCCGGGTCGCAGCCCGTCACGACCAGCGTGCGCCCGGGCCGGGCGGCGCCCTCCAGCAGCTCCACCCGGACCTCGCCCGGCGCCCCGGCGCCGTGTGCCAGCCCGTCGGCATCCTGCCCGAGCGAGGCCTCGCCGCTCAGCGGGTAGGCCAGGGTGCGCGTCCCCACCTGCGCGAGCTGCACGCGCACGGGACCGGTCAGGGCACCGCCCGGCGCAGCGCCGCACAGCGTGGCGCCCACCTCGGGGGCGGCCAGCGTGAACAGGTCCTCGACCCCGCAGCCCAGCACCTGCGCGAGCCGGAAGGTGGTCAGGGTACCCGGGACATAAGTGCCCGTCTCGACCGCGTGCAGCGCCTGCCGGCTGATGCCGACCTGCGCGGCCAGTTCGCCGGAGCGCAGACCGGCCGCCTCGCGCCGGGCGCGCACGTGCGCGGTCAGGCCAGGTTCCATGAAGCCAGCCTATGGCCTGATCGGACGTAAAGTCAAAAGGACATAATGTCGTTTGAACAAGACATGAGGGTTGTCGGTGCGGGCCAGACAGAGGGGCCATGCTAGCGTCAGCCATGACCGACCTGTACTTCGATTTTCTGTGTCCCTACGCCTGGCGCGGCGTCGAACTGGCGAACGTACTGAAGGCCGAGGGCGAGGCCTTCCGGCTGCGGCACTTCTCGCTCATGCAGGGCAACCACGCCGACAACGCGGCCACCAAGGACGCCGGCAGCGTGACGTGGTGGCTGAGCGACCAGCCTGCGGGCGAGGGTTCGGCCTACCAGCAGAGCAGCCTCGCTGCCTTCCTGGCGCACACGGCCGCCGCGCGTCAGGGCGAGGAACTGAGCTGGGCCTTTACCCTCACGCTGTTCCGCCGCCGCCACGAGCAGGGCGAGGAACTGGACGAGGCCGCCATTCAGTACGCCGCCGGGGACGCCGGGCTGGACGCCTCGCAGTTCGCCGCCGACCGTCAGGACGACGCAGGGCTGCGCGCCGCACTGCGCCGGGACCTGAGCGACGCCGCCGACCTCGGCGTGTTCGGCACCCCGACCTTCGTGCTGGAGGACGGCGCCGCCGCCTACTACCGCTTCGAGAACCTGACCCGCGACCCGCAGACTGCGCGGGCATGGTGGGACCTGTACCGCACGGTCCTGAACGACGAGGCGGGCATCGCCACCATCAAACGCGCCAAGAACCGTCCCGCGAAGAAGGCTTAACCCTCCACGTCCGCCACCATGCCCAGCTGCCGCGCCACCTCACCGCGCGGCCGAGTGAGGCCGCTGCGCACGTCCATGTACTCGCGATACACCTCGTCGTAGCTGTATATGAGTACCGCCATCACGCCGTGGTCGCCTACCTCCAGCCCCTGAAGACGGAAGCCCGCGTGCAGTTTAGGCACGAGTACGGCCGAGTTGGTGGCGTGGTGCTGGCTGCGCACGAGGTCGTAGCCCTCGGCGCGCAGGGCGTCCAGCACGGCGGGCAGCAGGCGCGAGTACACCCCCGCCCCCCGGTGCGCGGGCAGCAGCGCCGTGTTCACCATGTAGGCGGCACGCGCATTCCAGCCCCGCGAGGAGTGCCAGCCCACGACCTCCCCCGCGTGCCCGACCAGCCAGGTGTAGCTCGGGAGGTCGGGGTCGGGGCGCGCGGCGGGGCGCGGCCACTTCAGCGACACGCTCTCGTAGGCGCTGTCCTCCAGCACCGCATACACGTCCCAGTAGGTCTCGTAGTCGACCGGGCGCAGCACGTAGCCGCCGCCCAGGTCGAGGTCGGGGCCGATACCGGGGGGCAGGGGTAGGGCGGGCACCGGGGCAGGGCTCGTGGGCCGGGCCTCGGGCCAGCGCAGCCGCCGGGCCGCCTCTCCGGTCGCGGCCCGGAACCCGCTGCGGGCGTGCATGGCGTCCCGGTAGGTGTCGTCCAGCGCCAGGGTCAGCGAGACGTTCAGACCGCCCTCGTACAGGTTCAGGCCTTGAAGAAAGAAGCCCGCGCGCAGCTTGGGCACGATCACGCGGTTGTTCGTGGCGCGGTGGCGGCTGGTCACGAGGACGTAGCCCGCCGCCCGGAAGGTCTCCAGCAGTTCGGGCAGCAGCCGGGTATACAGGCCGCGCCCCTGGTGCCCAGGCAGCAGCCCCGTGTCGGCCATCTCCACCGTGCGTTCGTCGCGCTGCTCGGCGTGGCTCCAGCCGATGAGGCCGCCCAAAAAAAAGACGCCCCAGCTCAGGGTCTCGCCCAGCGGCACGGGCGGTTTGCGCGCCTTCCCGAAGGCGTACACCGAGTTGTCCCCAAAAATCTGGCCCTCCAGGCGCGCGCAGGCGTCCCGGTAGGTCTCCAGGGAAATGCGGCGGGCCGTGTACCCGCCTCCCAGATCAACTATTCGCCCGTCCACGTGGCGCCCACGGGCTGCTGCTGGGTCACACAGTGGAAGGAACCGCCGCCCTCGATGATCGCGCGGCTGCCCAGGCCGATGACCTCGCGCCCCGGAAAGAGCGGCCGCAGCACCTCCAGCGCGGGGCCGTCGTGGGGGTCGCCATACTGCGGCACGGCCACGAAGCCGTTGCCGATGTAGAAGTTCGCGTAGGTGGGCGGCAGCCGGCCCTCGGCGCCGTCGAGGCGGTTTGCCGGCAGCGGCAGTTCCACGACTCGCAGCGGCTGGCCCGCCGTGTCGGTCATCTCCCGCAGCGCGGCGAAGTTGCGGGCCATGACGGCGTGGTTGGGGTCGGCAGGGTCGCTCTCCACGCTCGTCACGACCGTCGTCTCGTCCACGAAGCGGGTGATGGTGTCGATGTGGCCGTCGGTGTGGTCATTTTCCAGGCCGCCGTCGAGCCACAGCAGCTTCTTGATCCCCAGCGTGTCGGCCAGCAGCGCGGCGTAGCCTTCTTCAGTCAGGCCGGGGTTACGCGTGTCGGTCAGGAAGCACGAGCGGGTGGTCAGGCCCAGGCCCAGGCCGTTGACCTCGATGCCGCCGCCTTCGAGTACCTCGGGGCGGTCCCAGTGGGCCATGCCCAGGTTCTGCGCCACATATTCGGGCACGCGGTCGTCGTGGTCCGACTCGAACTTGCCGCCCCAGGCATTGAAGCGCCAGTTCACGAAGGCGAGGTCGGCTTCCGGGCCCTCGCCGCGCGTGACGAAGATCGGGCCGTTGTCGCGCAGCCACACGTCGTCCAACGGGACATGGTGGTACGACACGTTGGCGCCTTCCAGACGGGCCCGGGCGTCCTGTTCGCTCTCCGGGTCACGCACGAGCAGGTGCACCGGCTCAAAGCGGGCGACGGTACGCACGAGCTCGGCGAACTCGGTACGCACCGCGTCCAGGTGGCCGAACCACAACTCATTATCGGCGGGCCAGCTCATCCAGGTGGCGGCGTGTGCGGCCCACTCGGCAGGCATCACGAAGCCCTGCTCGCGGGGGGTCGGGTCCTGGGGCAGGTAGTGGGACACGGGCGGCATGGTCATACCGACATTAGACCAGACGGATTCGGGGCAGACAGGGACGGCCGGACCTCAGCGCCGGCCCTGGAGGGTCAGGCGCTGAGGTCCCTCGTCCCGGCCGGTCGCCGCCGTGAGCCGCAGGGGCCCGGCGAGAGTCGTCGCCGAGACACCCGGCAGGGTCAGCGTGTAGAGCCGCGACGACGCCCCGCGCGTGACAAACACCCGGGCCGTCACCCGGCCCTGCACCAGACAGTAGGCGCGGGGCGGGCAGCGCGAATCGCTGAAACTCAGCAGCGTGACCTTCGCCGCGGGCTGTCCGGCGGCGGGCAGGGGGGCCGTCTGCCCGGCCCTCAGCGTCAGGGTCCAGAAGGTGGGGACAGCGGCAGCCGGGGCGGGCGTCCCCAGCAGGGCGGCGCCCAACAGCAGAGAGAGAAGGGTCCGGACCATGCCCCTACTACGCGGCGCAGACAGGTAGGGTTGCGCTGACCTCCGCCCGTCCCGAGGTCTACCGCCGGAAATCGTCGCTGAGAATCACGCGCAGCGGCTCCCCGGCCGGCGAGCCGACGAGGTGCAGCTCGTTCTGGCCCCGGTTCGGGCCGGCGGGTAGGGTCAGGCGCAGGAACCGGGTCCGTGGTCCCGGCTCGCCCGGAGCGGCCACGACGAGGAGCGCCGCGCTCAGTTCCCCGGCCCAGACGCAGTTTGCAGTCGGCGGACAGCGGCTGTCCTGCAGGCGCAGCAGCGTGACCTGCCGCTTACCGAGCCACACGGTCTTGCCGGGCGAGAGTTCCACGCGGGCCGCGCCCGCCAGACCGGACAACAGGGCCAGAACACACAACAAGGAGCGCATCCCCCCAGCATGCGCCCCGGTGCTGAACGGTGGCTGACGGCCTAGCCCAGCAGCGCCGGGCCCTCGCCCTGGTCGGCCAGCGCGCGGAAATCTTCGGCCTTGTGGCCCAGACCCATGGAGTCGTAGCAGTCGGCGAGGCGCAGCGCGAAGAATTCGACGGCGCGGCAGTCCTCGCGGCGCTCGGCCACTTCCAGGCAGGTGCGGTAGTGAAAGACGGCGAGGTGATACTGCTCTCCCCGCGCCGCCTGCTCAGCGCGGCAGTGAATCATGCGGAGGGACACGATGTCGCTGGGGACGCTGCTTACGGCGTTCATGGGCCGCAGTCTAAGCGGCCCGGCCGGCAGATGAATGAAAGGTGAATATCAATCCAGGCTCATAAAGTGCGTCTATAACGTTGTTTTTAAGTTCAGGGCGAAATAGATCTGTGACATTTGTCCCAGACCCGTACCCGTCTCAGAGTTTGGCCCGCACGCCGAGTGCCGGAAGGTTCACGTCGCTCAGGCGCAGTTTGATGGTCGTGCCGACCTGCGCGGAGGTCGTGAGGGGCAGGTCGTAGGCGAGGTCCGGAATGAGGAGCGTGGCCTGCGGGCCCCGGCGGTCCACCACGACGGCCTCCCACTCGCGCTCGGGCTGCGCGGCCACGTAGCGCAGGGTGTGGTGGCGGCGGCTCAGGCGCTCGGCCTGGCGGGTGCCGTCGGCGTTCAGGACCGCCTGGGCGATGTGGCTGGCGAGCACCTTGCCGCCCACCGGCTCACCCCCGTTCAGGAAGGCCCGGAGCTGCTGGTGCACCACGAGGTCGAGATACCGGCGCATGGGGCTGGTCGCCTGTACGTACACGTCCAGGCCCATGCCGCTGTGCGGCCCCGGCGAGGGCTGAAACCGGGTGCGCGACAGGGTGCGCCGCCGCGCCCACTGTGCGCCCAGGCCGTCGCCGCGCACGGTGGTGCGGGGGGGGTCCTGGGTGGCGAAGGGCAGCGGAATGCCGTTGTCGTCGGCGAAGATGGCGGCCCCCCAGCCGGCGAGCGTCATGCACTCCTGCACCACGAAACGCATGGGCGGCTTGGGCAGCGGCGTGACCTGCGCGCCCGCCTCGTCGGCCTTCACGCGCACCTCGGGCAGGTCGATGGTCAGCGCGCCCTCGGCTTCGCGCAGCGCCTGACTCGCGCGGGCGAGCTCCGCCAGGGCCACGAAGGCCGGGTCGCCCGCCTCCAGACGCCGCTGCGCCTCGCCGTAGGTCAGGCGGGTGACGCGCACGGTGGTCAGCACCACGTCCACCGCCTCGGCGTTGCCCTCGGCGTCGAGGTCCAGCGAGATCGAGAGCGCGGGCGAGGTGGGGGCCAGTCCCAGGCCTGCCTGCTCGACCAGGGCGTCGGGCAGCATCCCGATGGTCTGGTCCGGCAGGTACAGCGTCGCCCCGCGCGACCGGGCTTCGAGGTCCAGGGGGCTGTCGGGTTCGACCAGCGCGGCCACGTCGGCTACGTGGACCCACAGCCGCGTCAGGCCGCCCTCCAGGGCCTCGGTACACACCGCGTCGTCGGGGTCGCGATTGCCCTCGTCGTCGATGGCGAAGGCCTCGAGGTGCGTCAGGTCCAGGCGTTCCTCGTCGGGAAAGGGCGGCACCGGCAGCGTGCTGGGCGTGGTCGCGGCGCGCAGGCGGTCGGCGTAGGGCGTGCGGGCCTCGCTCCACAGGCCCAGGCGCAGCAGCAGGGTATGGGCGGCCTCGGGTGTCTCGCTCAGGCCGAGCTCGCGCAGCACGCGGCTCTTGTCCTGCCGGCCGCGCGCCAGTAGCTCGACTTCGGTGCGCTGTGCGGCGCCCAGTTCGGGGGGAATGGTCATGCCCCCAGCATATCGGGGGTGGCAAGGGGTGGGCAGTGGAAACTCCAGCTTGACAGTTTGTCTGCCAGGGTTCGCCTTAAGGGCGATCTATGTCCCTGGATTTCATCATCTAGAAACATATGTTTGACATTCTGGAAGATTTGTGTTTCTATTCTCTCCAAGGAGACGAACATGAATGAACAGGCAGCCGAAGATTTCCGTTCGCAGGTGCAGCGTCTGGTGGCCGATGGCAAACTCACCCCCGAGGAAGCGCGGGGCCTGCTGGCCGATCTGAACGGGCTGGCCCCCGTCTCGCTGGACAAGGACCCCGAGCCCGCCCCAGCCGCCGAGACCCCCAGCCCCGGACCGGCAGACGAACCCCGCACCGGGCCCAGCGTGCCGGACCTGACCCTGCGGGTCAGCGGGTACACCCTCACCGTGGTGCACGACGAGGGCGTTACCGCGCCCCAGATCAGCGCGAATCACGACGGCGAACTGCGCCTGAGCGGCGGCCACGGCGGCTGGACTGTCGAGCGCCAGCGCCGGGGCCACGACGCCCGGCACTGGCCGCCCCTCCAGGCGATCCTGAGCGTGCCCTTCGTGCCCCGGCAGGTCCACGCGCGGGTCGAGGGCGGTCAACTCACCCTGCCTGACCTGCGGGGCGACCTGACCGCCGAGGTCAACGGCGGCAGCGTGCGCGTGGGCCGCGCCCTGGCCCTGCGTGCCGAAGTGAACGGCGGCAACCTCACGGCCGGCGAGCTCGAAGGCCACACCGAACTGCGCGTGAACGGCGGCAACCTGACGGTTGGCGGGGCGCGCAGCCTGAACGCCAGCGTCAACGGCGGCAACCTCACCTGGACCGGCGAGCTGCGCGGCGGCGACCACCACGCCGAGGTGAACGCCAGCAATGTCAGCCTGCACCTGCGCGGCAGCAGCCTGCGCCTGGAAGCGAACGTGACCCTGGGCGCCCTGCGCACCGACTTTCCGACCCAGAAGAGCGGCGGCTTTATGGCCTCACGCTACGCGGGTCAGCTCGGTGACGGCGCGGCCCGCCTGAACTGCCAGATCACGGCCGGGCAGCTCTCGGTGACTTCGGAGGAGGGGAACGGGGGATGAAAGACAAGATCCGGCGCATTCTGGACCTCGTGCGCGGCGGCAAGCTGTCGCTGGACGACGCCTCACCGCTCCTCGTGGCCCTCAGTCCCCGGCTGGCGCTGTCGCCGGGCGACCATGAGTTCATCGCCTCGCTGCTGGGCCGGCCCGAACTGAGCAGCGCGCAGGTCGCCGAGCACCTCATGCTGCTGCGCGGCGTGCGCGAGGTGGCCCCCACGGCGCCCCGCCCCCCCCAGGCGCCCCCCTTCCCCGATCCCTTCGGCCCACGCTTCGGCGAGAGCCTGGAGAGTGTAATGGGCCGCGTGACCCAGCAGGTCGAGAAGGCGGTGAACGAGCGACTGGCCTCGGGCGGCCGCCACCGGGACCCGGCTCCTGAGGGTGACGTGCGCCTGTTGGTCATCGAAGTCGAGTCGGCAGGCGGCGACGAGTACAGCGCCAATCTGCCGCTGAGTCTGGCTCCCCACCTGGGCAAACTCATTCCGCCGCACGGCATCGGGGCCCTGGAAAGCGCGGGCCTGAGCCTCGAGGCCCTGCAACTGCTGATCGAGGCCGGGCCGCCGCCGGGCCGCCTCATCAGCGCCGAGGACAGCGGCGGCAACAGCGTGCAGATTTCCATCAAGTGAGCGGCGCGCGTGCCGGGTCACAGGAATCCATACAGTAACGCCATGCCCCGCCCCCTGCCCCTGCCCTTTCCGCTCGAGACCGAGGCGCCGCTGGTCACCGAACTGCGTTTTCCCAGCAGCGGCGTGACGGTGAGCGGCGTCTTCGAACTCAACGAATTCGCCGTCCTGACCGACGACAACCTGGAGTTCCTGCGCCTGTACATCCGGGTGCGCGGCAATCTCAAGGAGGTCGAGCGGGTGCTGGGGGTCAGCTACCCCACGGTGCGCGCCCGTTTCGACACCCTGCTGCGGGCCATCGGCTACGAGCCCGAAGCCGCCGACCCCCAGGGCGCGGTGCTCGACCAGCTCGAACGCGGCGAGCTGACCCCTGACGAAGCGGCGCGCAAGCTGCGGCGCTAGGGCGCCGGCCCGGTAGGACCCAGACCAGCATCTCAGCCCAGCAGCGTGTCCAGGTCATCCCAGACCATCCGCACCTCGCGTAGCGCGCCGTCCTGTTTCTCGCCGGCCTCGCGCGCACCCTGGCCGGCGTACCAGCCCCTTGTGGGGTTGGTGTCCAGCACCCACAGGGCGAGGCTCCGCGCTCCCCCGGCCCGCAACTCGCCGGCCACTTCCCGCAGCAGGGCCCGCCCGGTGCCCCGGCCCTGCGCGGCCCGCAGGCAGTACAGGGTGTGCAGCTCGGCGTCGTAGCCGGGATAGTCCTGCGGCGCACCGCCCGAGGCGAAGGCCACGACCTGCCCCCCGTCTACCGCTACCCTCACCGGTTCCGGCCTGACCGTCAGCGTGCTCCACATCGCGCGTCGCCGCTCCTGAGCCGCGCGGTCGGTCATGCGCTCCAGAAAGTCGCCGGGCAGCAGATCCCGGTACGTCTCACGCCAGCTCTGCACGTGCACGCGGGCGATGGCGCCGGCGTCGTCGGGGGTCGCGGCGCGGATCAGCAGGGTCATACCCCAGCGTAGGGGAGGGACGGGGCGGGCGGCAACGCCGCGCGCGACCCGCCCGGCCAGAGTTACTGGCTCTGTTCGATGTACTGCTTCAGGGCCTCGAGCCGCACGATGATGGGCGTGCGGGCGCGCACGATGGCGCCGTCCTTCTTCAGGCGGCTGAGGCTGTGGCTCACCGTCTCGCGGGTGGCGCCGACCATGCGGGCGATGTCTTCCTGGTTGAGCTTGAGGTTCAGCTCGACGCCCTGGTTGTGCGGCCGGCCGAACTCGCGCGCCAGCCGGTACAGCAGGCTGGCGACCCGCTCGGGGGCGCTGTAGGCACTGACCGTGGCGGTCCAGGCCTGCGCCTCGAAGAGCCGCGCGGCCATCAGCCGGATGAGCTTCATGGCGAGGTCGGGCTTGGTCGCCAGCAGCTTTTGCAGCTCGGCGCGCGGCAGCACGATCAGGGTGGTGCGCTCCAGCGCCTCGGCCTGGGTCGGGCGGCGCTCCTCGGGTTGCAGCAGCAGCTCGCCGAAGGTGTCGTGCTGCCCGATGACCCCCAGAATCGCTTCCTTGCCGTTGGGGAAGAGCTTGCTGATCTTGACCAAGCCGCTGCGCACGAAATACAGCGCGTCGGCCGGGTCGTCCATGCGGTAGATGACCTCTCCCGGCTGGTAGGAGCGGTAGGGCGTGGTCGCCGCGACGCGCTCCAGTTCGGTCAGCTCAAGGTCGGCGAAGAGTTCCGTCCGCTTGAGATGCCAGACCAGGCTTGGGTAGTTCATGACTTCGGTCAGAATACTCGAAATCCGGCCCTGCCGACCACCGCGCTGAAAAACAGGATCAGAGGCTCTTCATGAGAAAAGCCGCAAGGGAGTACCTGACTGTCCAGTCATTATGTCACATCCTCTGCGGTTGTCCTCCGGCAATGCCCTTGGCGCTGTGAGCGGGGTGCCTGCGCTCTGGCCACCGCAGGGGAGGTGACATTCCTCCATAAAAGTTTTAGACTCGGTTCAACTCAGTTAATTTTGCCGGCCGGGACCAGAGCTCCTGGCGCGGCGGACTCCAAGGAGGAGACACCATGCCGACCTACAAGGCCCCCCTGCGCGACATGAAATTCATCATGGAAGAGCTGCTCGGCGCCCCTGCCCAGCTGGCCCAGATGCCGTTCTATGCCCAGAACGACACGGCCGACGCCGACCTCATCGAGCAGGTGCTGGCCGAGGCCGCGCGCTTCGTCGAGACCGAACTCGTGCCGCTGAACGCCGTGGGCGACAAGGAAGGCTGCGTGCGCCACGACGACGGCGAGGTGACGACCCCCACCGGCTTCAAGGCCGCCTACGACAAGTACCGCGCGGCCGGCTGGACGGCGCTTGACGCCGACCCCGCCTACGGCGGTCAGGGCATGCCCCACCTCATCAGCAACGCGCTCGTCGAGATGATGAACAGCGCCAACGTGGCCTGGAGCATGTACCCGGGGCTCTCGCACGGGGCCTACAGCGCCCTGCACGCGGTCGGCAGCGACGAACTGAAGAACCTCTACCTGCCCAAGATCGTCTCGGGTGAGTGGACCGGCACGATGTGCCTCACCGAGCCGCACGCCGGCACCGACCTGGGCATCATCCGGACCAAGGCCACGGACAACGGCGACGGCACCTACGCGGTCACCGGCACCAAGATCTTCATCTCGGCGGGCGAACACGACCTCGCCGGCAATATCGTGCACCTCGTGTTGGCCCGTCTGGAAGGCAGCCCCCAGGGAACGAAGGGTATCTCGCTGTTCCTGGTGCCCAAGTACGTGCCCGACGCCCAGGGCAACCCCGGCGAACGCAACGGCGTGGTGTGCGGCAGCCTGGAGCACAAGATGGGCATCCACGGCAACGCGACCGCCGTGCTGAACTTCGACGGCGCCAGAGGCTGGCTGGTCGGCGAGGTCAACAAGGGCATGAACCACATGTTCATCATGATGAACGCCGCCCGCCTGGGCACCGGCCTTCAGGGTCTGGGCCTGGGCGAGGTCGCCTACCAGAACGCCCTGGCCTACGCCAAGGACCGCACCCAGATGCGCCACGAGCCGCGCGTGAACCCCGGCGAGTCGGCCGACCCGATCATCGTTCACCCCGACGTGCGCCGCATGCTGCTGACCGGCAAGGCCTACAGCGAGGGCGGGCGCGCCCTGGCGATGTGGCTGGCCCTGAGCCTGGACACCGAGCACCACCACCCCGACGAAGCGGCGCGCAAGGAAGCGGGCGACCTCGTCGCGCTGCTGACGCCCATCGCCAAGGCCTTCATGACCGACAACGGCTTCAACGTCGCGGTGCAGAGCCAGCAGGTCTTCGGTGGGCACGGCTACATCGCCGAGTGGGGGATGGAGCAGTTCGTGCGTGACGCCCGTATTGGGCAGATCTACGAGGGCACCAACGGGATCCAGGCACTGGACCTGCTGGGCCGCAAGGTCCTGATGGACGGCGGCAAGAAACTGCAGAAACTTGCGGGCACCCTGCAGGAATTTGTCGAGGAGAACGAGGGCGACGAGGTCATCGGCGACTACGTGAACGTGCTCGGCAAGGCCGCGCAGCAGCTCGGCAGCCTGACCATGGTCATCGGCCAGAAGGCGATGGGCGAGGGCGGGGCCGACGAGGTCAACGCCGCCGCCGTAGACTACCTGCGCTACTTCGGGCACGTCGTGTACGGCTACCTGTGGGCCCGCATGGCCAAGGCGGCCCAGGAAAAGATCGACGCCGGACAGGACCGGGACGGGTTCTACCTGAGCAAGGTCCAGACGGCCCGGTTCTACTTCGCCAAGCTGTTCCCCGAGACCAAGGCGCTCGCCGCGACCATCAAGACCGGCGCCGAGACCCTGGCTGTGGACGACCGCGCGGTCTTCGGCTGGGAAGGGCGGCTGGCGACGGCCTGAGCCTCTCCGGAGGGTCCCGCCCCCGCCCAGCGCGCTGCTGCGGCGGGGGTTGTTCTTGCCCGGGCGGTCGCAGACGCGGGTCGCCTCGTCGGACTCTCCTCCTTCCGGGAGTCCCAGTGAAAGGAGGCGCCGAGGAGTCTGGACCCTCCGCGCAGCCCCTGGCCGACCCAACTTGAGGTTTTCCCCATGAGGCGCCGCCTCGGGTGGACTTGGGGCGCGTTTCACTCGGCCGGACCCCACCCCCAGGACAATGGCACGCAGCTTCCCGGCGACCCGCGCCGGGGCCACGTCCCGCCGTCATTCCTGCCCTGGGAGGCCCCATGAACCCTAGCGACCCGACCCCCACCGAACATCCCGACACCCCCAAGACCTCCTCGCGCCGCCAGGTCCTCGGCAAGATCGGCGCTGGCCTGTTCGCCGCGACGACGCTGCCGGCCCTGGCACCGGCGCAGCAGGCCGCCGCCGCAGTGCGCGCCCCTGCTCAGAGCGTCAAACGCAACCCGCTGACCCAATACCCCCGGCCTCCATTCCCAGCGCAGAGCCAGCCCTGGCCTGGTCTGGCCGGCAAGATGACCCCCAGACCCGACCACGGCGAAACGAGCTATCAGGGGACGGGTCGTCTGCTGGGGCGCAAAGCACTCATCACCGGAGGCGACTCGGGGATCGGGCGCGCCGCTGCCATCGCCTACGCCCGCGAGGGCGCCGACGTGGCAATCAACTACCTCCCCGCCGAAGAAGCCGACGCCCGTGAGGTCGTCGCCCTGATCCGTGCGGCGGGTCGCAAAGCCGTCGCCATTCCCGGCGATCTGCGCGACGAAGCCTTCTGCAAGCGCCTGGTCACGGAGGCGGCCCGGCAGCTCGGCGGGCTGGACATCCTGGTGAGCAACGCCGCCCGGCAACAGGCCGTGGACTCCATCCTCGACCTGACGACCGAAAACTTCGACTGGACCATGAAGACCAATCTCTACGCGATGTTCTGGTTGGCCAAGGCCGCCGTGCCCCTGATGCAGCCCGGCGCGGTCATCATCACGACGACCTCCGTGCAGGCCTACGACCCCTCGGACAACCTGCTGGACTACGCGCAGACCAAGGCCGCGCAGGTGGCCTTCACCAAGTCGCTCGCCAAGCAGCTCGCCCCCAAGGGCATCCGCGTGAACGCCGTGGCCCCCGGCCCCTTCTGGACGCCGCTTCAGGTGACGGGCGGGCAGCCGACGAGCGCCCTGCCGCAGTTCGGGGCACAGACCCCCATCGGGCGGGCGGGTCAGCCGGCGGAACTGGCAGGCCTCTACGTGGTCCTGGCCTCGCAGGAGACAAGCTACTCGACCGGGCAGGTCTTCGGCGGCTCGGGCGGCGCCGGCAATCCCTGAGAACGTCGGCCAGGACACCATCGCGCCTCAGTGCCGGATCATGAAGGCAGAGGAAGCTGGGGGGGTGACGCGCCCCCGCCTGCTTGCTTCACTGCTGACGCTGGTCCTGCCTGTGGCCCTGTCCGCCTCCGCGCTGCCGGCTTCGGCCCGGGTGGACGGCATTCGCCACGAGTATCAGCGGCTGAACAACTGTGGCCCGGTGACGGTCGGCATGGCCCTGAGCCGCTGGGGAGGCACGCTGAACCAGTACGCGATCGCCCCCAAGCTCAAGAGCGGGGGAAGCGACGTGAATGTCAGCCCAGAGGAGCTGGCCTCCTACGCCCGCACGCAGGGCATGGACGTGCATCTCGCGCAGAACGGCAGCCGCGCGGTGCTCAAACGGCTGCTGGCGGCGGGCTACCCGGTGATCGTGGAGACCTGGTTCATCACGCACGACAGCGGCGGCATGGGGCACTACCGCCTCCTCACCGGGTACGACGACGCGCGGGGGAGCTTTCAGGCGCTCGACTCGTACCTGGGCCGCCTGAATTTCGGGTACGCCCAGTTCGACGACCTGTGGCGCAGCTACAACCGCACCTATCTGGTCGTGGCACCGCAGAGCCGCCACTCGGCCGTCAACGCGTTGCTGGGCTTCCGCGCCGACCCGGCCGCCGCCAGGAAGGAAACCCTGCGCGTGGCCCTGGCCGAGTCGGACCGGCTCGGGGACGCGCGGTCGTGGCACAACCTCGGCGACGCCAAGTTAGCCGTGGGGGACGCGCGCGGCGCGGCGCGGGCCTATGACCGGGCCTTCGCTGCCAAGCCCGACCTCAGCCTGGACCCCACCCGGCCGGCGCGGGTGGCCGGCGGGCTGCCCTGGCGCACCCTGTGGTACTCCTTCGGCGCGCTGGAGGCGTATACCCGCACCGGCCGCTACGCCGACGTGCTGCGCCTGAGCAGCGGCGTGCTGCGCGACGCTCCTGCCCACGAGGAGGCGCTGTACTGGCGCGGCCGGGCACTGGCGGGACTGGGCCGGCCGGCCGAGGCCCGGGCCGCCTACCAGGCCGCGCTGCGCCTGAAGCCCGGCTACGCGGCGGCCCGCAGCGCCCTGAACCGCCTGTCCTGAGCCCTCCGCCCGGCCAGCCCTGGCGCCGGCAACGCGGCGGGGCCTTTGGGCGTATAAGGGGGTATGAGCAAACCTGTCCTTCAGGAACCGGCCGTCGAGCTGCGGCCGGTGGGAGACCCGGCGCCGGCGCCCTTCTCGCCGGCCAAGATCGCGCTGGCGACCGGCGGCGGGGTGCTGGCCCTGGCCGTGCTGGGGGGCGCGGCCATCGCCCTGTTCAACGTCGCGCTCACCACCGTCACGCTGCTGGCCTTCGGGGTGGCGCTTGTGGCCGTGGTCGTGCTGTTCCCGGCGCTGCTCATGGCCCTGAACGCCACACGCCTGCGTGCCCGCGAGGCGGTGGCGCGGGCCATGCCGCTCGAAACGCTGATCCTGCAGCGCCAGCAGTTCGAGCAGCTCATCGGGGCCAAGGGACGGCAACTGGCCGAGGCCAACGGGCACCTCGAGGACTTCCGGCGCCTCATCGAAACCAACCGCGCCGACATGGACGCCGCCGACGTGGCGCGCTGGGAGGCCGACCTGCAAAGCAGCCGCGACGCCTTCGGCCGCGCGCAGACGCACATGGACGACCTGCGCGGCGACCTCGCCGCCTTCGACCGCCAGATCAAGAAGGCTCGCATCGACACGCAGCTCGCCCAAGCGCGCGGCAACGTGGCGGCGGCGCTGCGCCAGACCGACCTGAGCGCCGAGGACCGGCACGTCACCGAGTCGGCCCTCTCGGAAATCACCCGCCGCGCCGGGCGCAACGCCGCCCTGCTCGACGAGGCGCTCTCGGCCGGCGAGCAGCAGAGCCGCAGCCGGGCCGTGCGGGGTGAAGCTTGAACCGCGCCGCCCGCATCGGGGCGCTGCTGGCCCTGGTCCTGCTCGTGTGCGTGGCCGCCGTGGTCCTCGACCAGCGCGGCGCCTTCGGGGACCGGGCCGCCGTGCCCGCCCAGGGTTCGCCGGGTCAGACGGCCCCGGCACAGGGTGGCTCGGGCAGCGACCCCGGCTACGGCGACCTGAAATGACCGCTCTGCCCTCCCACATCCGTTTCCTCACTTCTTCCCGGAGGTCGTCCATGCGGTCCCTCATCTTCGCCCTGACCCTGCTGCCCCTCGGAGCCGCGCACGCGCAGACTTCGGCAGCCCAGACCTCACCGACGCCAGCCGCCGCTGCGGGCAGCCTCAACGTGGCGACCGGCAGCCCCACCGGCACCTACAGCGCCATGTTCAAGAACATCGGGCGGGTGTGCACCCAGAGCGCCTACCTGCGCGAGCGCGGCAGCAGTGGCAGTCTGGAGAACATTGACCTGCTGCTCAACAACGAGGTCTCGCTGGCCTTCGTGCAGAGCGACGTGCTCAAGGCCCGCCAGCAGATCGACAAGGACCCGCGCGTGGACGGCATCAAGGCGCTGCTGCCGCTGCACAACGAGGAACTGCACCTTTTCGCGTTGCCGCCCGTGGTCAGCAAGAACATCCTCGGCCAGACCAAGACGCAGGGGATCGCCAAATTCGAGGACCTCAAGGGCAAGAAGGTTGCGGCCTGGGGCGGCAGCCTCATCACCGCCCGCGTGGTGAGCGCGATGGCGGGCCTGCCCTTCGAGGTCGTGTCGGTCAAGGACCAAGCCGCCGCCTTCGCCGCCCTGCGGGCCAAGCAGGTGGAGGCCGTGCTGGCGGTCGTCGGGCAGCCCGCGAACTGGGTCAAGGACCTGAGCGGCGTGAACCTCGTCGCCGTGCCGATGGCCGGCAAGATGAACAGCATCTACACGGCGGCCAAGCTGTTCTACCCGAACATCAGCGCGGCGAGCGTGCCCACCGTGGCCGTGCAGAGCGTCCTGGCGACCCGCGACTTCAAGACGCCCGAACGCAAGAAGCTGCTGCTCGCCTACCAGAAGTGCGCCGTGAACAAACTGGTGAACTTGCAGGAGGACGAAGGGATGCACCCCAAGTGGCAGGACGTGACCTTCAAGACCTGGCCCTGGCCGCAGTACAAGTAAGCCAGACACCCCAGGGCAAAGAAGAAGGCGACCCGCTGAGGTCGCCTTGATTTCTTAAAGATAGCCCGGTATGCAGGCGCTGTCAAGCCTATGCCCTGGATACCTGAGCGGATAATTCACTCGCCACCCTCAGCCCGCGCCGCCTCAGCGGGCCGGGGGTCGAGGACCAGCCCCGGCGGGCGGCCGCCCGGATAGCCGCCGCCCAGCAGGTCCACCTCCTGACGGTCGGGCACGATGTCGCCCTTCAGGCCGCGCGCGCCCAGAACCGGCACGAACTCGGCCATGACCTCCGGCTCGCCGTGGACCAGCCAGACGTGTGGCGTGCCCGCCGTGTCCAGAAAGGCCAGCAGGTCGTCCTGATCGGCGTGGGCCGAGAAGCCGCCGATGGTGTGCACCTGGGCGCGCACCGCGACCTCCTCGCCCATGATCCGCACGTGCTCGGCGCCGCCCACGATGCGCCCACCGAGGCTGCTCGGCGACTGGTACGACACGATGATCAGGCTGGTCGAGGGCTTCCAGAGGTGGTGCTTGAGGTGGTGCTGGATGCGCCCCCCGGTCATCATCCCGTTGCCCGCCATGATGATCGCGGGGCCGTCATAGCGGTTGATGCGCTGCGACTCGGCGCTCGTAGGCACGACATGCAGCGTGGTGGGCCGGAAGGGGTCCTCGCCGGCGCGCAGTTCGTCGCGCACGTCAGCGCGCAGCTCGTCGCCGTACTCGAAATACTCGCCCGTGGCCCGCGCCGCCATCGGGGAATCGAGGAAGACCGGGATGCGCGGTACATCGCCCGAATCCATCAGGTCTTTGAGGGTCGAGAGGATGACCTGCGCGCGCTCGATGGCGAACGTGGGAATCAGGATCTTGCCTCCCTGGCGCACGCTGGTCCGCAGCGCCTGGGCGAACTCGGCCAGCGTGGCCTCCCAGGAGCGGTGGGTGCGGTTGGCGTAGGTCGTTTCGATGACGGCCGCGTCGGCCTCCGGGGGGGGCGTGAAGTCCAATTGCAGGCCGCTCTCGCGGTTGCCCAGGTCGCCCGACATGAGCAGGCGCTCGCCGCCCGCCTCCAGCAACAGGTACGCGCTGCCCAGGATATGCCCCGCGCGCCCCGGCGTGACCCACACCCCGGCGATGGTCGCCGTCTCCCCGAATTCCAGGCTGGGCCGCAACAGGGCCAGGGCGCGGTGCACGTCCTCTTCCTCATATAGCGGCAGGGGCACCTCGTCCTCGCGGCCCTGGCGGCGGGCGCGCCGCAGGTCCTGCTTGTAGCCCTCGACCTGGAGGCGGGCCGAGTCGAGCAGCACCGTCTCGGCCAGGGCGGCGGTCGGGGGCGTGCAGTACACGGCGCCCCGGTAGCCCCGGCGTACGAGCAGCGGCAATCTCCCCACGTGGTCGAGGTGAGCGTGCGTGAGGATCACGGCGTCGAGGCCCGCCACGTCGAAGGCGAAGTCCTCGCGGTTGCGCGCCTCCAGCTCGTCGCCGCCCTGAAACAGGCCGCAGTCCACCAGGATGCGCCGGTCTCCCAGCGTGAGCAGATGCATGCTGCCCGTGACCGTGCAGGCCGCCCCGAAGCTCTGAAGGTGCATGAAGCACACTCTAGGCGTCCGCCGGGTCAGGCCGCTTTACCGGGCCTTGAATTTTGGGGGAGGGGAAGGGCCGGCCCCGGTACAGTCGGGGCATGACCGAGTCCTCATTTGCCCCGGCCGGCGCGCCCGCCGGTTTCCGGAAGATCGTGGTGGCGCTCGACTTCTCGCCGGCTTCCGAGCGCGCCCTGGCACTGGCCCGCGCGCAGTTTCCCGGCGCGCAGCTGCGGATCGTGCACGTCACCGACGCCCGCGTCGTGACCACCCCCGACCTGATGGGCGGCGTGACCCCAGTCAGCGACCCGGCGCTTCTCCAGACCCTGGAAGACGCCGACGCCAGCCGCCTCGACCGCCGCCTGCGTGACGGCGAGGAGGTCGAGCAGCTCGTGGGCGACCCCGTGACCGGCATCGTGGCCGCCGCCGAGCGCTGGGGCGCCGACCTGATCGTGATGGGCACCCACCACCAGGGCGCGCTCGAGCACTTCTTCATGGGCAGCACCGCCGAGAAGGTCCTGGCCCGCAGCGCCGTGCCGGTGCTGGCCGTTCCCGTCTCCGGGCACCGCTGAGCCCGTGAAGGCCAGACCATGAAAGTCGGCGTGGTGGGCGCGGGGCTGGTCGGCGCGACGGCGGCCTACGCCCTGACCCTGCGCGGCTCGTGCAGCGAGATCGTCCTGACCGACAAGGACAGTGCGCGGGCCGAGGCCGAGGCGCAGGACATCGCCCACGCCTCGCCGGTCAGCCACGGTGGGCGGGTCTACAGTGGCGGCTACGACGCCCTGGCGGGCAGCGCGGTCGTGATCGTCGCGGCCGGCGCCAACCAGAAGCCCGGCGAGAGCCGCCTGGACCTGCTCGCCAAGAACGCCGCCATCTTCCGCGAGGTCATCACCCAGGTCACGGCCCACGCTCCGCAGGCAGCGCTGCTCGTGGCGACCAACCCGGTGGACCTGCTCACCGACCTCACGACCCGGCTGGCCCCGGAGCAGCCGGTCTTGGGTTCGGGGACGGTGCTCGACAGCGCCCGGTTCCGGCACCTCATCGCGCAGCGGGCCGGGGTGGACGCCACCCACGTCCACGGGTACGTTCTGGGCGAGCACGGCGACAGCGAGGTGCTGGCCTGGAGCACCGCCACCGTCGCCGGTCTGCCGGTGGCCGACTTCATGGCGGCGCGCGGCCGGCCCTGGAACGAGGAGGTGCGCGCCGAGATCGAGACTGGCACCCGTGACGCGGCGCGCAGCATCATTGACGGCAAGCAGGCGACCTACTACGGCATCGGCGCGGCGCTGGCCCGCATCACCGAGCGCATCCTGGGCGACCGCCGGGCCGTCCTGACCGTCAGCGCTCCCACGCCCGAGTTCGGCGTGAGCCTGAGCCTGCCGCGGATTGTGGCGCGCGCCGGGGTAATCGAGACGGTGATGCCGCGCGTGACCCCCGCCGAGCAGAAGGCGCTCTCGGCCAGCGCCGAGATCCTGCGGCAATCGGCAGACACCCTGTAGGCCCGGCCCCTGACCCACCGCGCCGGGTTTACCCTCTGGGCCTATGTCCACCCTCTCTTTCCAGACGACCTACGGCGAGGTCCAGCCCCTCGACTGGCTGTGCCTCGCCCCGCATCCCGACGACGCCGAGATCGGAGCGGGCGGCACCCTGATCCGGCTGGCCCGCTCTGGCCGGGCCGTGGGCATTCTCGAACTGTCGCGCGGTGAGAAGGGGACCCAGGGTACCCCCGAGGAGCGCGCGGCCGAGTGCGTGGCGGCGGCCCGGATCATGGGGCTGGCGTGGCGCGGGCAGCAGGGCCTTCGCGACGGCGAGCTGGCCGACACTCCGGCCGCCGCCCACGCACTGGCGGCGACCCTGCGGGCAGTGCGGCCGCGCGTGCTGGTGGTGCCGCACCACCTCGACCGGCACCCCGACCACTTTGGCACCTACCAGCTCGCCAGGCGGGCCGTCCACCTCTCGGCGCTCGCCAAGGCCGAGGTTGCGGGCGAGCCGTGGCGGGTGGGGCGGGTGCTGCTGTATCAGGGCAACGCCGACATCCGCGCGAACGTGCTGGTGGACGTGGGCGCCGTGATGGAGCCGTGGGAGGCGGCCATCCGCGCCCACACCAGCCAGTTCTCGGGCGGTTACGTCTCGGAGACGGTCACGCCCGAGATCATCGAGCGCCGCCGGGGCCGCCTGACCTACTGGGGCACCCTGCTGCGCGTGCAGTATGCCGAGCCCTTCGAGGCGGAAGACCCGCTGCTTCTCGATCCGCTGGGGCTGTGAGACCGCCGCGCCGGGCCTGACCCCCTCCACAGAAGCTGGACGCCTCCCATAGCCCGATGCTCTAGGCTGGCCGCGATGAAGGGTCGTCCGCTGTTACCGCTGCTGTTCTTGCTGAGTGCCCTCACGGCCTGCGCCGAGCCGCCGCTGGAGGGCCTCCAGACCTTCAGCTACGCCGGCGGTGACGTGCGCAGCGGGTCGGTCACCTATTCCCAGAGCCCCCCGGCCGGCGGGCCCTACAACGCGCTGTGGCAGACCTGCGGGGTCTATACCGCGCCGGTATACGACGAGTACGCTGTCCACACGCTGGCGCGCGGCGCCGTGTGGCTGACCTACCGGCCCGGCCTGGACGCTGCCGAGGTTGCGGAACTGCGCGCCCTGCTCGCGGCCCCGGCGGGAGGCCAGGCGCCGCCCGCGCTCCTGAGCCCCCGCGAGAACCTGGGCGCGGCGATCGTGGCGACGGCCTGGAACGCCCAGATCAGCGCGCAGACGGCCAACGACCCGCGACTGAAGCGCTTCGTGCGCGACTACGCCGGCCGCGAGACGGCGCCCGAACACGGCGCGAGCTGCGCGCGGGGCTACGGCGGCACGCGCTGAGGCGGGCCGCGCCTCCCTCAGTCGAATCTCTCGCCCACCAGGTCTTCCGACAGTGCCCACAGCCTCTGCGCCCGCTCGGAGTCCAGCGCGTAGGGACGGTAGCCCTCCTGGGGCCGGGCCGCGTCGTAGGGCAGCCCCTCGCGCGCATCTTCGAGGTACAGGCCGCCTACACCGCGCAGTTCGTCGCCCACCGCCGCCCAGACGCTCGTGGCCGCGCCCTGCTCGGGGGTCTTGAACACGGGGTTGAGGTTCCCGGCCTCGTCCATCCAGCCCATACGGACCTGTTCCTCACGGGGCAGGAACTTCTGGAGACCGGTCATGATGCCGCCCGGGTGCACCGCGTTGGCGTATAGACCCTGCGCTCCGAAGCGCTCCGTGAACCCCACCGCGAACAGCGCGTTGGCCGTCTTGGACTGCCCGTAGGCCAGCCACTTGTCGTAGGGCCGCCGCGCGAACTGCGGGTCGGTGAGGTCCACGTCCGACAACCGGTGCCCGGCCGACGAGAGCGCCACCACGCGGGCGGCGGGCGCGGCGCGCAGGGCCCCGAGCAGGCGGCCTGTCAGCACGAAGTGGCCCAGGTGGTTCGTCCCGAACTGCGTCTCGAAGCCGTCTTCGGTGTGCCCGAACGGGGTCGCCATGACGCCCGCGTTGTTCACGAGAAGGTCCAGGCGGCTGTGCCGGGCCAGAAAGGTCTCGGCAGCGGCGCGCACCGACCCGAGCGACGACAGGTCCAGCGCCAGCACCTCGGGGGCTGCCTGGCCGGTGCTGGCCGCCAGTTCGCGGGCCAGCGCCTCACCCCTGGTCACGTCGCGCACGCCCAGCACCACCGAGGCCCCGGCCGAAAGCAGAGCGCGGGCCGTCTCTACGCCCAGCCCCGAGGTCGCGCCCGTGACAAGGGCGACCTGGCCGCTCAGGTCATGGCCGCGCACGACCTCCAGCGCGGTCGAACGGGCACCGAAAGGGGACGTGATGGGCATGGGAAACCTCCTGTGGAGAAAAGGGGCGAGGGGCCGGGCGCGCGGGAATGGCCCACCGGGTCAGAACACGCGCCAGCGGTAGAACAGGAACGCCAGGACGGCGGCCAGCGCCGAGGCGATGCCCAGCACCAGCCAGAAGCCCTCGGGGTTGCCCTCGAAGGGAAGCGGGACGTTCATGCCGAAAATGCTGGTGACCAGCGTCGGAATCGCCACGAGGATGGTCGTGATGGTAAGCACCTTCACGACCTGGTTGACGTTGTTGGAAATCACGCTGGCGAAGGCGCCCGCCATGCTGGTCAGGATGTTGCTGGCGATGGACGCCATTTCGATGGCCTGGAGGTTCTCGATGAGCACGTCGTCAAGCAGGTCGCTGTCTTCCTCGTACATCTCGAAGATGCGGTCGCGCTTGACCCGTTCCATCATGGCCTCGTTGGCCTTGAGGCCGGTCATGAAATACACCAGACTCTTTTCGAGTTTCAGGAGGTCGAGAAGCTCGCGGTTCTGCTGCGAGTTCTCCAGCTTGTCCTCGATGACGTCCACCCGCTTGTTGATCTGACGCACGTCAATCAGGAAGCGCTGAGCATTGCGCAGGAACAGCTGCAGCGTCAGGCGGTTTTTCTTGACGGTGCTCACGCGGCGGACCAGCCCGCTGAGCACGTCCTTGACCACTGGATTTTCTTCGAGCATGCACACGGTCACGAGGCAGTGGTCGGTGTGCAGGATGCCCAGCGGAACCGTGTCGTAGGGAATGTCGTTCTCGGGAGGAAGCCGGTAGCTCGTCTGCATGATGATGAGGAGCTGCCCGTCTTCGCGCTCGAAACGCGAGCGTTCGTCGGGATCGAGCGGGTACGACAGGTAGTCGAAATCCAGGCCGGTCTCGCGGCTCACGCGGCCGAGTTCCTCAGGGGTGGGAGCGGCGGCGTTGATCCAGCAGCCGTCGATATAGCCGTCGATGACCGTCAGCTTGCCGCCGATGCTGCGGTAGTACGTCAGCATGGGCCAGCTCCCGCGTTCAGAGGCCGTTCAGGCGCTGCTGACGCCTTCCGGGTAACGACCCGGCGAAGCGAGGGAAACAGGCAGCGGCTTGGCGAAGATGCAAGAACAGGCCGGGGGTGGGTCCGGCCTATTCCAGAAACGGAATGGAGCCGTCTCAGGGCTGTGGTTGGGCGCATGGCGTTCTCCGGGGCAGGGGATAAGGCGTGAGGGGCAAACTGGGCGGTTCTCCCTGGTCCAGTTGTTCGGAATTCACGTCTGATCACCTCCCCGGCAGGCGCGGCCCAAACCGGCGCGGCAAACGCCATGCTACCGGGCAGATTGCCCGTCCCGCAAGTCTGAATCTTCCCACCGGGCGCAAAGTTATGCACAGCCTCGCTGTGGACAACCCGCGCCGGCTGTGGACAAGGTGCTGGCCGCGCTCCGACCCCCAGTCTCCAGAGTTATCCACAGACAGAATGTGGATAAACCCCGTCCCTGTGGATAAAAACCTGACCCCACCCTGACACGTGGCGGGTCAGGGTGAGGCAGGCGAAGGGCGCCGGAACGGATTTTCTCTGGGGCACGGCCGTCTCCGGCATGCGCCCCTGCGGCTGGGCCTGTGGGCCTCACTGGCCGGCCGCAAGGGGGACAGACCCTCAGCGCAGGGCGCCGAAGTCGTCTTCGCGGAGTCTCTCGACGCGCAGCATGTTGGTCGTGCCGCGCACGCCGAAGGGCACGCCCGCCGTGATGACGTAGCGGTCGGTGACGTCGGCCAGGCCGCTCTTCTTCAGCTCATCATTGGCGATACGCACCATGTCGTCGGTGTCGCTGGGGTCCTCGCTGAGCATGGGCACCACGCCCCAGCTCAGGGTCAGCTGATTGCGGGTCTGCTCGTTGGGGGTCAGCGCCAGGATCGCCAGGGGCGGACGGTACTTGGCGATGCGGGCCGCCGCGCCACCCGTACTCGTGAAGGTCACGATGGCCGGGGCGTCGAGCTTCTCGCCGATGGAACATGCCGCGAAGGCAATCGAGTCCTGCGCCAGTTCGGTGTCGATGACCTGCTGCTGCTGGAGCATCTGGTAATGCTCACTGCCCTCGGCCTCACGGGCGATGCGGTCCATCATGGCGACCGACTCGACGGGGTACAGGCCCGCGGCCGACTCGGCCGAGAGCATCACGGCGTCGGTACCGTCGTAGATGGCGTTCGCCACGTCCGAGGCCTCGGCGCGGGTGGGGCGCGGCAGACCGATCATGCTCTCGAGCATCTGGGTGGCCGTGATGACCGGCTTGCCCTGCTCGCGGCACATGCGGATGATGCGCTTCTGGATGGTCGGCACCTGCTCGGCACGCATCTCGACGCCCAGGTCGCCGCGCGCCACCATGATGCCGTCCACCTCACGCAGGATGTCCTCGAAGCGGTCCACGGCCTGCGGCTTCTCGATCTTGGCCATGAGCTTGGCGCGCGAGCCGAAGCGCGCGAGGTAGTGCCGGGCCAGCAGCAGGTCGTCGCGCGAACGCACGAAGCTCAGCGCCACCCAGTCCACGCCCAGCGACGCGCCGAACTCCATGTCCGACACGTCCTTGTCCGACAGCGCGGGCACCGAGAGGTCGGCCTCGGGCACGTTGATGCCCTTGTTGTTCTTCAGGACGCCGCCCACCATCACGGTGGTCAACACGTCGTTGCCGCGCACGCCCTCGACCTTCAGGGCCATGTTGCCGTCGTCGAGCAGCAGCGTCATGCCGGGGTGCACGTCCAGGGCCAGGCCCTTGTAGGTGCTGCCCACGCGCGTGTGGTCGCCTTCCACGTCGTCCATCGTGATCGTGAAGCGGTCGCCCTGCGCCAGCGTGACCTTGCCCTCGGCGAAGCGGGCCACCCGGATCTTGGGCCCCTGGAGGTCCTGCAGGATGCCGATGGGCAGGTTCTTCTGGGCGGCGAGTTCGCGCACCATCTGGAAGGTCTGGCGGTGGTCTTCCTGGTCGCCGTGGCTGAAGTTCATGCGCACGACGTTCAGACCCATGTCCATCATGCGGCTCAGGACTTCGGGGCTGCGGCTCGCGGGGCCGATGGTGGCGACGATCTTGGTCGCGCGTTCAAAGTGCTTCATCTGGAATCCTTTCCAAGCATGCAAGAAAGCGGGCGGCCGGAGAACTTCCTGGCCGCCCAGGGGCGTTTAGCGCAGGGCCTTGCGGCCGGGATACACGGCGCGGTCGCCGAGGCTGTCCTCGATCCGCAGCAGCTGGTTGTATTTGGCGATGCGGTCGCTGCGGCTGGCCGAGCCGGTCTTGATCTGGCCGGCGTTCGTCGCCACGGCGAGGTCGGCGATGAAGGCGTCCTCGGATTCGCCCGAGCGGTGGCTGATGACCGTGCCGTAGTGGTGACGCTTGGCGAGCTCGATGGCGTCCATGCTCTCGGTCAGGCTGCCGATCTGGTTGACCTTCACCAGGATCGCGTTGCCCACCCCGGTGTCGATGCCGCGCTGAAGGCGCTCGGGGTTGGTCACGAACAGGTCGTCGCCCACGAGCTGCACCTTGTCACCGATCTTGGCCGTGAGCTGCGCCCAGCCGTCCCAGTCGTCTTCGGCCAGGCCGTCTTCGATGCTCACGATGGGATATCGGCTGGCCCAGTCGGCCCAGAAGTCCACCATCTCGGCGGTCGAGAGCACGCGGCCCTCGCTCTCCAGGTGGTAGCTGCCGTCCTTGTAGAGCTCGGTCACGGCGGGGTCCAGCGCGATCATGATGTCCTTGCCCGGCTCGTAGCCCGCCTTCTGGATGGCCTCGAGCAGCACGTCCAGCGCTTCCTCGTTGCTCTTCAGGTCCGGCGCGAAACCGCCCTCGTCGCCCACGTTGGTGTTGTAGCCCTTGCTGCTGAGCACCTTTTTCAGCGTGTGGAAGGTCTCGGCGCCGTAGCGCAGCGCTTCGCGGAAGCTGGGCGCGCCGACTGGCATGATCATGAACTCCTGGAAGTCCACCGAGTTGTCGGCGTGCGCGCCGCCGTTGATGACGTTCATCATCGGCACGGGCAGCGTCTTGGCGTTGCTGCCGCCCAGGTAGCGGTAGAGCGGGATGTCGAGTTCGCTGGCGGCGGCGCGGGCAGTCGCCAAGCTCACGGCCAGGATGGCGTTGCCGCCCAGCTTGCCCTTATTGGGCGTGCCGTCGGTGGCGAGCAGAGTGACGTCGATCAGGTTCTGGTCGGAGGCGTCAAGCCCCACCACGGCCGGCCCCAGGGCCTCGTTGACGTTCTGGACGGCCTTGAGCACGCCCTTGCCCAGATAGCGCCCGGCGTCGCCATCACGCAGTTCCAGCGTCTCGTGGGCGCCGGTGCTTGCGCCGCTGGGCACGATGGCGCGGCCATGGAAGCCGCTGTCGAGGTGCACTTCGGCTTCGACGGTGGGATTCCCACGCGAGTCGAGCACTTCACGGGCGATGACTTTTTCGATCTTCATAGCTTGCCTCCCGGAACGTCCCCCGGCCGCAGACCGGCCGGTAGGTGTATCTCCGACACTATAAGCGCGCGTTGACCGCCACGGATGCACCGCGTCTAAGTGGGCGGCCACTGACCCACACCTGACCAATCTGGTCCAGGGCCGGTACCGGACATGCCCCGTGCCGGCCCTGCAAGGCCCCTCAGACGCGCAGCGTGACCATGACGGCCATATAACCCCCGCCCCCGCTCGCGCGGAAGATGGCGGGGCTGGTAGAGCCGGAGAACAGCAGCTCAGCTTCTCCGTCAATGGGACCCAGGGCGTCGAGGACATGGCGGGCGTTGAAGGCGAGGCTCATGGCCGGTTCCGATCCCCCCTGCACCACATCAAGCGTGTCCTGCGCGCGGCCGTAGTCGCCTTCGGCCGCGAGGCGCAGCTTGCCCTCGGAGACCAGGAACTCAACGCGGTTGTTCGCATTCTTGTCGGCCAGCACGGCTACGCGGCTTACGGCCTCTTTCAGGGCGGTGGCAGGCAGCGTCACCTGAAGCTTGATGTCCTTGGGAATGACCCGTTCGTAGTCGGGAAAATCACCGTCGAGCAGCTTGAGATTCATGCGCACACGGTCGGTGGTCACGCTGAGCTGTCCGTCACCGTAGGTAAAGCGGGCCTCGCCGTCGCGCAGAACACGGATGAGTTCGTCGGCGCTGCGGGCCGGCACGATCAGGTTCCGGCCTTCCCCGCTGGCCGGAAAGTCGCGGATGGCGACCCGGTAACCGTCGGACGCAACCACACGGGCCGACTCGGCACGGTGTTCGAGTTTGATGCCCCGGAAAACTGCCTGGAACGCCTCGTTGCTCGCGGCATAGCGCACGCTGGAAAAAGCCCGGGCAAGTTCGCCGCCGTCGAGGCTCACATCGGCGTGGGTGGGGAAGGTCAGGGGTGGGTACGCCGCGAGATCACCCGTCTGGAGTTTGAAATCCGAGCCGCCTGCCCGCACCGCGAGCTCAGCGCCCGAGAGTTCGAGTTCCACGAGCTCGCCGCCCAGATTGCGCACGATCTGAGAAAAGAGATGGGCCGGAACCACAAAGTCCTGCGGCGACTGCACCTCGGCCGGAACGAAACATGACAGGTCGATCTCGAGGTTGGTTCCACTCAGCGTCAGTCCTGTTTCCGAGGCCTCCACCTTCAGGGCGGTCAGGAGGGGATTGCTGCTGCGGTTAGGAATTACCCGTTCAAGAAGGCCAAGACCTTCACTCAGGGTTTTTTTGGTGACGTTCGCTCTCATTTTCCGTTCCTTCCTTTTGGATCTTTTGTCCTGAGCTGGGTTGCCCAGCATGGAACCCTATCTTTTACCTGCTCTGTAACATCTAAAGAATTAGTAGTAGTAGTAGTAGGTCCTGTGGATACTGTGGAAAACTAGCTTTGACTTGCGCCTGGAGGGCAAAAGTTTTCCACAGGCTTACTGTGGAAAACCTTGTTTGCCTGTGGAAAACCTGTGGATAAGTGGGGTAGTTATCCACAGGGGATTTTGCCTGTGGACAAGTGGGGTAGTTATCCACAAATCTATCCACAGAAAACGGCTACTTATCCACAGGTTTTTGAGGTTATCCACAACTTTATCCACAGATTGTGAAACTCGGCACACGTTTTTGGAACGGGATTTGGAACTTATTTCGGCCCAAGCAAAGTCATGGGGTGTCATTATGTCAGTTTTCGGGATCCGGTTCGAGCTGAACCGCTCGCCGCAGAGTGGCCACCGTATCTCGCAGGACCGAGTCCTTGACGATCTGGTCCCCGACTTTGCTGATGGCGTGCATGACGGTCGAGTGGTCGCGCCCGAAGAATTGTCCGATCTCCGGCAGCGAGTGGTCGGTGAGGTCGCGGATGAGATACTGCGCGACCTGCCTGGGCAAGACCACCTCCCGTGCCCGTCCGGAGCCGCGCACCACGTCAGGAGTCAGGCCGTAATGCGATGCGACGAGCCGCAGTACGTCGATCATCTCGACTTTGACTTCCTGCGGCGCGAAAACGTTGGACAGGGCCTTGGCCGCCACCATGCGCGAAAAGGGCACGTTGTTGAGGCTGGAAAAGGCTACCACCCGCATTAGGGCGCCCTCGAGCTCGCGGATGTTGCTCGTGACCTGCCGGGCGATCAGTTCCAGGATGTCCTGGGGAATGTTGATGCCGCCCTGCTCGGCGTTCATCTTCAGGATCGCCACGCGCGTCTCAAATTCCGGCGACTGGATATCGGTGATCAAACCCCACTCGAAGCGGCTACGCAGGCGGCCCTCGAGCGTCTGGATGTCCTTGGGGGGCCGGTCGCTGCTCAGGATGATCTGTTTGTGGCTCTCGTAGAGCGCGTTGAAGGTGTGGAAGAACTCCTCCTGCGTGCGTTCCTTGCCGGCCAGAAACTGGATATCGTCCACGAGCAGCAGGTCAACCGAGCGGTAGCGGTTGCGAAACTGCGTGGTCTTGTCCTCGCGGATCGCGTTGATGAGCTCGTTGGTAAAGGTCTCGGTCGAGACGTATTCGATGCGTTTGTCGGGAAACCGCTCGGCGATGTAGTGGCCCACCGCGTGCATGAGGTGGGTCTTGCCCAGCCCTACGTCTCCGTAGATGAACAGCGGGTTGTAGGCCCGGCCCGGCGACTCGGCTACGGCGAGCGCCGCCGCGTGCGCGAGGTTGTTGTTGGGCCCCACCACGAAATTCTCGAAGGTGTACTTGGGATTCAGGCTCTTGCGGTTGTCACCTAGCGTGGGGACCAGGGCACTCGCCGCTGCGCGACTTCCACCCGGTACGGGCGGCGGCGGCGGCGGGTCGCTGTGCAGCAGCAGAGCGTCTTGCGACGCCGGCAGCACCTGAAAGCTCACCTGGGGATTTTGCGCGCCCAGCGAGCGCAGGGCGTCTTCGAGCAGTTCCTGGTAATGCTTGCGGAACCATTCCTGCGCGAAGGAGTTGCGGACGCCCAGCACGAGCGACCCCTCCTGCACACCCAGATTCTTGACCGGCTCCAGCCAGGTCTTGTATTCGACCTCGGAGATGTTTTTGCGGACGTAGGCCAGCACGTCCGTCCAGATTTCCTGCGAGATAAAGGGCACCTCCCGGTCTGCAATTCTGCGTGCCCAGCATACCACCCGCCCCCAGCCGCTCCGGAGAGAAGAGAGAAGAAGGCCGCGCTGGGCCGCTCTTTGCCCCTATGCTGCCTGCATGAAAGTCCGCCTGACGAGCCGGGGCCTGCGCGCGCGCCTCGATGACCTGGAACTCGCCGCCCTGAACCGGGGCGAAGTGCTGGAGGTGGCGGCTGCGTGGCCTGGCGGCGGCTGGCAACTGCTGCTCGACCCTCGGACCACAGGACTTTCGGGCTCCGGCGGAGAACTGCGCGTGGGTGTGCACGACCTGCTGGCCGCCCTGAACGATCCGGCCCTGGAAGGGGTGCGGGTGGACGGTCCCCCCCATGTGGACATCGAGAAGGACTTCGGGCCGCAGCACGGCTGAGCAGGACGGACCCTGGCCGGGCCTCTTCAGGCCGGGCGGTCTAGAAGCCGGGGCGAGCCTCAACAGCCCTTCATGCCGTGCCGGTCCTTTCCGGTCCCTGGCCGCACATTCTGGGGTCATGACCAGTGACGGAACGACGGCGACGGGCGGCCTGACCGGTATCACCGCGGACACCCCCGGGCAGGAGGCCAAGGCCGGGCGCGAGGGGATCGACTCGATTCTGACTACCAAAGACGAGGTGCTGGACGCCGACGGCACCCCGGTCGAGAAAACGGCCCGTCTGAGCGAGGTTAAGCACGCCAGCGGAGCCGAGGCGGTCAAGGAGGCCGACACGGCGGGCGAGCAGGGCCTCGTGACCCGCGCGGGCGTGACCGGCACGGGCGACGAGTGACGCCTGCCTAGCGCCGCGCCCAGCGCCCGCCCGTTTCCTCGGCCAAGCCCAGGAGCTGGAGCATGACCAGGGCCGTTTGCAGCTCGGGAAGGGGCAGGCGGGTCTGAGCTTGAAGGTCGTCGAGGGTGGTGGGCGTCCCCAGAGCTGTCAGTACCCGCAGTTGCTCAGGGGGCAGGTCGGGTAGAGACGCGGCCTCCACGGTCCCCCATCCCAGCTCGTCGAGGATGTCCTGGGCTGACTCGGTCAGGACCGCGCCCTCGCGCAGCAGGCGGTGGGGTCCGGCGGCGCGGGGGTCTCCGGCCCGGCCCGGTACGGCGAACACGGTTCGCCCACACTCCAGCGCGTGCGTCGCGGTGATCATGGACCCCGACTTCAGCTCGCCTTCCACGATCAGTGAGCCGGCGCTCAGGGCCGCGATGAGGCGGTTGCGGGTCGGAAAGTGGTGCTGAGCGGGAGGCGTCCCCAGGGGGTACTCGCTGACCAGCGTGAGCTGCCGCGACAGAGGCACATTCTCGCTGGGGTAGATGTGGTTGACCGCGCTGCCCAGGACCGCCACGCTGAGGCCGCCCGCCTCCATCGCCGCCGAGTGCGCCTCGGTATCCACGCCGCGCGCCAGCCCGCTGACGACGACCACTCCCGCCCGCGCGAGGTCGGCTGCGATCTGGCGGGTGAGCGACCGGGCATGAGGGCTGACCGCCCGGGTGCCCACGACGCCCACGGCGCGGGGCACCGCCGGAAACTCGGGCCACTCGCCGCGGACCCAAAGCACGGCCGGCGGGTCGCCGAGGGCCTCCAGAGCCTCCGGGTAGTCCGCCAGACCCCGGCCGAGCAGTCTCACGCCGGCTCCGGCGACCTTCTCCAGTTCGGCCTGGGCCAGTTCGGCCGCCCCACTGCTCCCGATGGCCGCAAGGCTGCGGGAGTCTAGCCCCGGTACGGTTCGCAGTTGGGCCAGGGGAGCGTACAGGGCGGCGTGCGCCGTGCCGAAGTGCCGGCGCAGGCTCTCTATGCGCCGGGGACCGAGATGCGGCGTGAAGCGCAGGGTGAGCAGCGCGAGCAGTTCGGCCCCGTCCGGGTCCACTCCGGACGGGGAAAGGGCGGCGGGGCGGGTCATCCCCTGAGGGTAGGGGGAAGCGCCTCACGGGTTTCTTCCGGTGCGCCCTCAGCCACCAGCTCGTCGCCTGCTTCGCCGTCGTCCTCGTCGCCCAGGGCCGCGCCGGGCACGGTCAGCACGAACTGCGCGCCCCCGCCGGGGGGATTGCTCCCCGACAGCGACCCGCCGTGCATCACCGCGATCTGGCGCGAGACGCTCAGGCCCAGGCCCGAACTGCCCGCCCCGCTCACGAAGGGGTCGAAGATGCGCTCGCCCAGTTCGGTCGGCAGGCCCGGGCCGGTGTCGCGCACGGTGAAGCGAACCTCTTCGGGCGTCTCAGCCAGTGTCAACGTCACGGTGCCCTGAGGCCCAGCAGCCCGCCGCGCGTTGGCGAGCAGGTTGCGCAGTGCCTGGGTCAATCGGTCGGGGTCGCACAGGATTCCGGCATGCCAGTCGCCCACAAAGGTCGTGCCGGGCACCAGCCGGTCGAGGCGGCCCTGGAGGGTCCGGGCGGGGATGTAGTGCCATGCCAACCGCATCTCCAGCTGCCCACGGGCCATCTGCATGAGGTCCTGGGTCGTGAAGGTCAGTTCGTCGGCCACCAGTGCGGCGCGCAGCACCTCGGGGTCGCCGGTGCGGTCGCCGGCCCGCGACAGCGAGGCCCGCAGCACGGTCAGGGGCGCGCCGAGCTCATGGACAATCTGGCCCAGGAGCTGCTTTTCGCGCGCCTGCCCGGCCTCGATCCGTACGAGTAGGCGGTTGATGGCCGCGAGCAGGCGGTGGACCTCGTCCTCGCGCCGGGGCAGCGGCAGGGTGGCGAGGCTGCGCGTCGGGTCGATGCGGTCGGCGAGGTCGGCCGCCTGCCCCAGCCCGGCCAGCGCCCGGCGACCCCCCCACCAGCCCAGCAGCAGCATGAGCAGCGGGGTCACGGCCAGTGCCAGCAGCAGGGCGCTCACGGCGCTTGTGCGGGCCGCGCGCACATCTTCCTCGGGCAGGGCGACCCAGACGGTTCCGAAGTCGCCTGCCCGCCGGGTCGCGGCACGCATGGGAATTCCCTGGATCTCCAGGGGCCGCTGGTTCAGATACGGAAAGGGCTGGCCGCGCTTGAGCTGCTGTCCGGTCGCCACCTGAAGCGCCTGACTGATGGCCTGGATGTTGCCGCTCTGGTCCAGAATCGCCGTGTAGCCGCTCGTGGGCTGCGCCGGTTTGCCCAGGTTGGTCTGCGGGTTCTCGAACCGCTCGGCGATGACCTCGGCGCGCTCGTTGAGCCGCTGCTGAAACTGCCGGTCCATCTGACCCAGCAGGTACAGCACCATGCCTACCCCAATCACCGTGACAATCATCAGGGTGGCCAGGGTATAAACGAGGGCCAGCCGGAAACGCAGGCTGTGGCGCCACGCCACCCGCGCCGAGTACAACCCGGCGCCGGGCGTCATCACCCGCGTGCGCGCCCGGGCGGGCCTCCCCGATTCTTCCGGTTCAGGTCCGGGCGTCGTCACGTCCCCCTCAGACCTGGAGGACGTAGCCGACGTTGCGGATGGTCCGGATTCTCAGGTCCGACCCGGCGCTTTCGAGCTTCTTGCGAAGCTGCGAGATCCGGACCTCGACCGAGTTGCTGTTGGGGGTCTCCCAGCCGTACAGGTGCGACTCGATGTCGGCGCGCGAGAAGACCCGCTCGGGCGTGCGCATCATGAGTTCCAGGATGCGTGCCTCGTGCTCGGTGAGGTTCACATTCTTGTCGTTCACGGTCAGCAGCAGGCTGCTCGTGGACAGACTGGTGTTGCCCAGATTCACGCCGGTCCCGGCGGCGGTGCGCCGCAGCAGCGCGGTGATGCGCGCGTCGAGTTCGGGCATGGCGAAGGGCTTGGTGAGGTAGTCGTCGGCCCCGGCGTTCAGGCCCGCGACCCGTTCCTGCACCCCGCTGCGCGCCGAGAGCACGAGCACCGGCGTCGAGCTGTACTGCCGCAGCGCCTGTACAAGGTCGAGGCCGTCACCGTCGGGCAGGTTCAGGTCGAGCAGGATGAGCTGGGCGCTGTGTGTCCCGAGCCAGGCCTGGGCGTCTTTAAGGGTGACGGAGTGGTGCACCTGATAGTCGGCCGAGAGGTATTCCTTGAGCAGCGGTCCGAGGTGCGGGTCGTCCTCGACGACGAGAATCTGCGCGAGCATATCGGTCTCCTTTGGTCGGGGTCGTGCGGGATGGGCGCGGCAGAGGGCGGCCCCAGCGTGAAGTCGGGCCGGGAAGGGAGCCCGGGTTCAGCGCGTGGCGCGCAGCAGCAGCTCCATGGGGCTGCCGCTCTGGCCGGTGGTCTGAAGCGACACCGTCAATTTGAAGGGTTGCAGGAAGCGTCCCAGTGAAGTGCCGGTTGCCGGAACGCTCATACTCCGGACGTTGGCGGAGGCGGTGCCCACCTTGGCACTCGGGGCCGCATCGGAATTCAGGAACAGCTGGCCGCCGCGCATCGCGCCGTCGTAGCTGCTCTTGAGACCGGGAAACAGGCCGCGCGACTTCTCGTCGTCGCTCTGTGAGAACAGCACCACGACGGGGCCTTCGTAGTCGGCCACGAGTTTCACGTTGAACTTGCCGCCGCTGCTCTCGCCGTACCCGAGCGAGGTCTGCAGCTCCGGGTCCCGGACCGTCAGCTTCAGCCCCAGTGCCGGGGGGCACAGGGCGAGCAGCGCGCTCAGAAGCAGGAGGGGGCGTTTCATCATCGTCGAGTCTATCCAATCCTTGAGAGAGTCTTCTGGGCCGGGGCCGACATTGCCGGCCGCCGAGATTCACGCACCATAGCCCCCTAAGCTGACGCCCCCTTGATGAGAACCTTTGTCTTCTTTAGAAACGGCGGCGGCCCGCCTGGAAGGGACGGGCCGCCGGAAAGAGAGGGGATGAGGGCTCAGCGCGCGATATCCACCGCGCGGCTCTCGCGCACGACCGTCACCTGCACCTGACCGGGGTATTCCATGTCCTGCTCGACCCGCGCGGCGATCTCGCGGGCGAGGAGTGTGGCCTGGGCGTCGGTGACCTTCTCGGGCTGCACGACCACGCGGACCTCGCGCCCGGCCTGGATGGCGTAGGCCTGCTGCACGCCGGGAAACGACACCGCGATCTGTTCGAGCTGTTCGAGGCGGCGCACGTAGGACTCGAGTTCCTCGCGCCGCGCGCCGGGCCGCGCCGCGCTGATGGCGTCAGCGGCGGCGACGAGCACCGAGTACAGCGTCTCGCCGTTCTCGGGGTCGTGGTGGTGGGCAATGGCGTCGATGACGGCCGGACCCTCGCCGAAGCGCTTGGCGAGGTTGATGCCGATCTCGACGTGGGTGCCGTCAATCTCGCGGTCGATGCTCTTGCCCACGTCGTGCAGCAGCCCAGCGCGGCGCGCCAGCGCCTCGTCCAGCCCCAGTTCGGCCGCCATGATGCCGGTGAGGTGCGCGACCTGCACACTGTGTTTCAGGACGTTCTGCTGGTAGGAGCTGCGGAAATACATGCGCCCCAGCAGCTGCACCAGCCCCGGCTTGAGGCCCACCACGCCCGACTCGATGGCCGCTTCCTCGCCCTGGCCGTGGATGAAGGTCTTCATCTCCTCCTGGGCCTTGTGGACCATCTCCTCGATGCGGGTGGGGTGGATGCGGCCGTCGGCGACCAGCGCGTCGAGAACGTGCTTGGCGACCTCACGCCGCACCGGGTTGAAGCTCGAGAGGATCACGGCTTCGGGCGTGTCGTCGATGATGAGGTCCACGCCGGTCAGGGCCTCGAAGGCGCGAATGTTGCGGCCCTCGCGTCCGATCAGGCGGCCCTTCATGGCGTCGCTGGGAATGGGCACCACCGACACGCTCATCTGCGCGCTCGTCTCCGAGGCGCTGCGCTGGATGGCCTGGGCGATGATGCTGCGCGCGCTGCGGCGGGCCTCCTGCGCGGCGCGGTCGGTCATCGCCTTGACGCGGATGGCCTTTTCCTCCTCGAGTTCGGCGTCGAGCCGTGTGAGGATCTGCTCGCGGGCGGCCTCCGTACTCAGGGCGGCAATCTCGTAGAGGCGGTGGTCGGCCTGCTTCAGGCGGCCCTGCACCTCGGCCTCCTGGGCCTGCACGCCGCGCAGCCCGGCTTCCAGGCGCTCTTCGAGGGTGTCGAGCTTGTCGCTGCGGGCGTCGAGCTGCTCGGCGCGGCGGCCCAGGCGCTCGATCTCGCGGCCCAGGTCCTCGCGTTCGCGGCGGGTCTGCTGGCGGTCGGCGGCGAGCGACTCGCGCGCGGCGGCGGCGTCCTGCTTGGCCTGGGCGCGGTCCTGCTCGACCTGGGTGCGCAGCGCGGCGATCTGGTCGCGGGCGGCGGCGAACTGCGCGGTCTGCTCGCTCAATCCGCTTTCGCGGTCGGCGGCGTCCTGCAGGCGTTTCTCGGCCTCCTGCAGGCGCCGGGCGGCGTCTTGCCGGGTCTGCTCGGCCTCGGCGTGTAGCGTGCGGGCGTGGTCTTCGGCCTGCGCGCGGATCCGCTGCGCCTCGGCCTGGGCCTCCCGCTCCAGACGGTCGTCGCGTTCGGCCTGCTGCTTGAGGCCGGTGGACCGCCAGGCGAAATAACCCAGGGCTAGCCCCAGCGCCAGTGCCAGAATCACGTACAGCATGGTCATGGCTCAGCTCCTTGAGGGAAAAAGGGAAAGGAAAACGGAACAGCGCGGGCTGCGCGTGGCCGGAGGGCGGGGAAGCCGTCGGCCTGGACCGGCGGAGCTTCCCGGCGCCCTCCTGCCACACGTCGGAAGAGAAGGGTGCTGAACGCCGCCTGAAAGGGCGTGAAACCTGGGGGGACGTTCACCCGGCAGTCTAGCGGCAACGCGGCCTGGGCGGCGTGTTCCTGCGGACCTCCCCGGCGCGTTTGGGCAGGTCGGACGGCGGCGGGCGGGCCTGCGCGGGCGGGTGATACAACTCGGTCATGACCTCCTCGCCTCCTGTTTCCGGAACGGTGGGCCGCGCCGTGCGCGCCGCCGTGCGGGACGTGCCCGCCTATCCCTTTACGCCCCTGGACGTGCCCATCAAGCTCGACCAGAACGAAAATCCCTACGATTTCCCGGAGGAGCTGAAGGCCGAGGCCCTGCGCCGCATGGCCGCGCGCCCCTGGAACCGTTACCCCGACCTGCACGCCGACACCCTGCGGGACGCCGTGGCGCGCTACGAGGACTGGGACCCGGCGGGCGTGGTCGTGACCCCCGGCAGCAACGTGCTCATCAAGCTCCTGACCGAGCTGGCGGGCATCGGTCAGACCGTCCTCACCGTGAACCCCACCTTCAGCGTCTATACCCTGGAAGCCGAGCTGCTGGGCGCGCGGCTGGTCCAGATGTCCCTGAACCCCGACTTCTCGTTGCCGGTTGCGGAGCTGCGCGCGGCACTAACGCGCGAGGAGCCGGGCGTGCTGTACCTCACGCAGCCGCACGCGCCGACTGGCCACGTGGACGCTGAGGCCGACGTGCGCGTCCTGACCGAAGCTGCCGAGGCGGCGGGCTGGGTCGTGGTGCTCGACGAGGCGTACCACCAGTACAGCCGCACCGACTACCGCGACCTCGTGCGCGGGGGGCCGGCCCGCCTGAGCCTGCGGACCTTCAGCAAGGCCTGGGGGCTGGCGGGCGTGCGGGTGGGCTACCTGCTCGCCTCGCCCGAACTGGCCGCGAACCTGCAAAAACTGGTGTCGGCCTTCAACGTGAATCTGCTGGCCCAGGCCGCCCTGGAAGTGGCGCTGGAGCAGCCCGGCTACGTTCATGACCGGGTGGCCGAGGGTATCCGCGAGCGAGACCGGGTCTTCGGGGCTCTGGCGGATCACCCGACCTGCGAGGCGTTGCCCAGTCAGGCCAACTTCTTTTTGCTGCGGACCCCGGACGCCGACGCGGCCTACCGCCACCTGTTGTCGCGCGGCATCGTGGTGCGCCGGCAGGACAGGCTGCATCTGCTCGCGGGCTGCCTCCGCGTCGCCGTCGGCACGCCGGCAGAGAACGACGCATTGATCGCCGCCGTGAACGAACTGCGCTGAGCTGGGGGAGCACGGCTGGAGAAGCGGGGCGGGTCACGGTGCGCCCCGGCCCGGCTGCGCTAGCCTCGCATCCGCCGTGTCCGACCCCTTCATCGCCCCGCCCGACTTCGCGCCCCGCAGCCCGCTGGTGCGCGACTGTACGGCGTGCGGGGCCTGCTGCTCGGCCCCCGACATCCACGCGCTGGGCAAACCGCTGGGCGTGCCCTGTGTCCACCTGAACGCGGCGCCGAACGGCCCCTGCCTGTGCACCGTATACGCGGCGCGCCCCGGCGTGTGCCGCAGCTACGCGCCCGACTGGGTGTGCGGCGAGGTCGCGCCCCTGCCCACCCTGGAGGCGCGTGTCCTGCGCTTCCTGGAGATCTACGCCCTGGAAGGTGAAGTGGGCCGCCGCGCCTGGGTGGGGGCGGCCCCCTCCGGCCGCTAGCCGCTCAGCACCACCCGCGCGAACTTGTCCTTGCCCTTCTGGATGACGGCCCCGGCGGCAATCTGCGCGCGGCTGAGGCTGCCGTGCGGGTCGGTGAAGGTCTCGCCGTTGAGTTTCAGGCCCCGGTTCTGGATGAGCTTGCGGGCCGCGCCGTTGCTGGGTTCCAGGCCCGCGAGGACCACCAGCCTGACCAGGCTCACGCGGTCGGGATCGGCGCTGTCGCCCAGGTCGGCCGCGGTGAGCGTCACCACCGGAATGTTCTCGGGGATGCCGCCCTTGGCCACCGCCCGGAAGCGCTCCTCGGCGGCGCCGAGATCGGCGTCCGGATGGAAGGCGCGCACCACCTCGCGCGCGAGTTCGCGGTGCGCGGCGACCGGGTGCTCGGCCAGCAGCTCCGCGATCGTTGCGCGCGGCAGGTCGGTCAGCAGCGTGAAGTAGTTGTCCAGCAGGGTGTCGGGCACCTTCATCAGTTTGGCGAACATGACGTGCGCCTCGTCGGTCAGGCCGACGTAGTTGTCCAGGCTCTTGGACATCTTCTCGGTGCCGTCCAGACCGACGAGCAGCGGCAGGGTCATGACGACCTGCGGCTCTTGGTCGTAGTCGCGTTGCAGCGCGCGCCCCACGAGGTTGTTGAACAGCTGGTCGGTGCCGCCCAGTTCCACGTCGGCGTGCAGGGCCACCGAGTCGTAGCCCTGCGTGACCGGGTAGAGCAGCTCGTGCAGCGAGATGGGCGTACCCGCGTTCAGGCGCTTGGTGAAGTCGTCGCGCTCCAGAATACGGGCCACGGTGTAGCGGCTCGCCAGCCGGATCACGTCGGCGTAGCCCATCGGTTCGAGCCACTCGCCGTTGTAGCGGATTTCCAGCACCTCCGGCTCGCCGCGCAGCACGAGTCGGCTCTGTTCGAGGTAGCTCTTGGCGTTGGCGCGCGTCTCCTCCAGCGTCAGGGGGGGGCGGGTCTTGGACTTGCCGCTGGGGTCGCCGATCATGGCCGTGAAGTCGCCGATGAGCAGGATCACCTGGTGGCCCAGGTCCTGAAACTGACGCATCTTGCGTAGGATCACCGCGTGGCCCAGGTGCAGGTCGGGGCGGGTGGGGTCGGCCCCGAGCTTGATCCGCAGCGGCTTGCCGGTCTCCAGACTGCGCGCGAGTTTACGCCGCAGGTCATCCTCGGACACGAGGTCGGCCACGCCGCGCCTTAAAATCTCGATCTGTTCGTCCACCGGGACATTCCTGCGAATCTCGTTCATGGGCACTCCAGAGAAGAACGCGGCGCACTCGTCAGGAGTCGCGCCGCGTTCGGGGGGTTGGATTTCAGGCTGTCACTTACCGCGTGTCCAGGGCCTCCCGCCAGCGGCGGGACGGATAGGCAGGTCGGGTCAGGCGCCTCATGCCCGGCAGCATAGCAAGTCCGGCCCGGGGCGTGGTCTTCCGGGCCACGGCCTCTGCGCGGCCTGCGGCAGCCGGCCCTCGACCCGCTAGCATGGCTCCTATGAAGACCATGCAGGAACTTCGCACGACCCTGCCACGGGCGGGCCGGGTCGAGTGGATCGGCCTGCGCACGGCGCGGCGCGCGGCGGTCGAGAGTGTCCCCGAGGTGCAGGCGCACCCCCTGGTCGGCCTGATCGGCGACCACGCCAAACAGGCCCCCCCCCGCCTGACCGCCCTGAGCGGCGAGGCGGGCGAGACCCCGGCTCCCGCCCCGCCCGCCCAGGCTGTACCCGGCGGCCCCGGCAAGCGGCAGGTCACGCTGATCCAGGCCGAGCACCTGCCGGTGATCGCGGCGCTCGCGGGGCTGGACGAGGCCGCGCCCGAGCTGCTGCGGCGCAACATCGTGGTGTCGGGGCTGCCGCTGCTGGCCCTCAAGGACCGGCGCTTCCAGCTCGGCGAGGTGATTCTGGAAGGCACCGGCGAATGCCACCCCTGCTCGCGCATGGAGGAGAATCTGGGCGCGGGCGGCTACAACGCGGTGCGCGGGCACGGCGGCCTGACCGCCCGCGTGATCCGCGGCGGGCTGATCCGTGTGGGCGACGCCCTCACACCGCTGGACACGCTCGCCGGAGAGGCGGGGTGACGCGCCCGCGCCCACCTGCCACCGGCACCCCCACCTCCCGGCAGCTCTCCCACGCCTTCGGGTTCACGCGCCTGATCGTCGAACTCGGGGTACTCAGCTCTCTGGTGTTCAGTCTCGCGCTGTTCGTGGCGGCCATCTGGCAGGCGGTGCGCACCATCCGGGACGCCTTCACGCATCTGGGCGAGGAAGGCACGACCAAGCACCTCATGGTGGCGGCGGTCGAGCAGGCTGACACGTTGCTCGTCGGGATGGCCCTGCTCATCATTAGTCTGGGGATGCAGGCGCTATTCGTCGGGCGGGTGGCGAACGTGCCCGCGTGGCTGCACATCCGCACCTTCGACGACCTCAAGCAGAAGCTCCTGGGCATCGTGGTGGTCGCGCTGGCGGTCAATTTCTTCAGCGTGGCGCTGGAATGGAAGGGTGGCACCGAGATCCTGGCCTACGGCGCGGCGCTCGCGGCCGTGATCCTGGCGGTGGGGGCCTACAGCGTGATCCTGACCCGCCAGGGGGCAGTCCACCCCGAGCCGCCGGTCTCCGCGCCGCCTGCTCCTCCCAGGGACGCGCCGCCTGTATGACCCTGGACACCCTGGACGCCCGGCTCGGGGCGGTGCTCTCATTTATCCGCGCCGAGGTCCACGCCGATATCGGGGCCGACCACGCGCGACTGCCCGTCGCCCTCATCCGCAGCGGGCGAGCGCGGCGCTGCGTTGCCGTGGAACTCAATCCCGGCCCGCTGGCCCAGGCGCGGCGCAACGTGGCCGGCGCGGGTCTCGGCGCCCAGATCGAGGTCCGGGAAGGCGACGGCTTCGCGCCTCTGCGCCCAGGCGAGGTGGACAGTGCCAGCCTGTGCGGCATGGGCGCGGCGACCATCCGCGGCGTGCTGGAGCGGGCGGGCGCGGCCCTGCCCCCCCGGCTGGTGCTGCAGCCCAACGACAGTCCCGAGCCGCTGCGGCGCTGGGCGCAGGCGCGGGGCTACCACCTGCGGGCCGAGACGCTCGCGGCGGGCCACTGGCTTTACCCGGTGCTGGCCCTGGAGCGCGCCGAAGGGACTGATCCTGCCTACGCAGCCCTGCCCCGGGCCGCCGCGCTGCGCTATGGTCCGCTGCTGCTACGCGCGGGAGACGCGGAATTGCGCGAACAGGTGAAGGCCGACCTGCGCCGCCTGACCCCGCACGCCGCGCCTGGCCGCCCCGCCGAGCGCGAACTGGCGACCGCGCAGGAGGCCTGGACCCGGCTGGAGGGCGGGGCATGAAAAAACCGCCCCGCAGGGCGGCCCGCACCGGCACCGCTCAGGCGACGAGTTCGGCCTCGATGATGCGGGCGGGGCGTCCCTGCGCGAGCTGCGCGGCGATGTCCGAGCGCAGGGCGTTGGCCCGTTCCAGGCCGAGCTCGTCGATCAACCGTACGAAATCGCGGTCGGTATAGGGCTTGGCGTCTCCGGCTTGGGCGAGCACGAAGTACGACATCAGTTCCTCGAGGCGGAGTTGGGGCATGTATCTACACTAAACCTTAATTCTTACGAGCGTGTGACAACTTCGTGGCCCAGGTGAGCCACATCGGCTCGGGCCGGTAACCCAGGCGGGTGTTGACCCGCAGCATCGGCAGGTTCAGGACCGTGCCGCCTGTGCTGGCCTCCGTGAACCCCTCATCTTTCGCCCAGGCCAGCGCCCGCGCCTTGAGCACCGTGGCGAGGCCGCGCGAGCGGTGGACCGGGTGGGTGACGGTGTGCTCGCTGTCCACCGTGGGGCCGCGCTGGGTCAGGCGGGTCAGGGCCACGATCTCACCCCGGCGCCGCACCACGAAGCAGGTCTCCTCCCGCCGGATCGTGGCGCGCAGCTCGTCCCGGTTCAGGGGGGCGGGAGTGGTCACGGGGTTGCGCGGCGTGTCGGCCACGCCCCGCACCGTCAGGGCGTGCAGGGCGTCCCAGTCGGCATCGGGGGCGTCCGGCGACAGGTGTTCGACCTCGTAGCCCTCCACGAAGAGCTTCTCTTCCTGCGCCGCGTAGGGTCCTAACTCGAAGCCGCGCAGGTCGAGGTGCGCGCCCCACGACTGCCAGGCGTTACGGAAGCCCGCCGTCCCGAAAAAAGTCACCTGCTCGCTGAAATCCTCACGGGTCACGCCCAGCACCCGCGTGAATCCGGTGGGAGCCTTGGCCAGCAGCGAGAGATACAGCGGCGAGAAGGCCGCGCCCTCGCCCGCCAAGTCCAGACGCAGGGCGTCTGGAGTACCCGCCCCGAAGGGCGTGAGCGAGGCGGTGGCGATCACCCCGCCCGAGCGCACCGCGACGAGGCGGCGCCGCAGCGGGTCGGCGCTCTCGCGGAACTGGTCGGCGGTATAGGTCCAGTGTCCGCGCACGCTGTCGGTCACGAGGCGGGCGACGGCCGGAGCGTCGGCCTTCCGGAAGGAGCGGAGTTCGGTGGGTGCCGCCCCGGGTCGTGGGTGAATCTCGGTCATGCGGTCATCTTGCGGGCCTCCGGGCAACGGCCGCGAATCTGGGGCCTAGGCCAGATGGCGGAGGCCGGAGGTATACAGCGACCCTTCTCCGGCCACGTGGTTGCCAGACAGAATCCCTCCACTGGAGCCGCATAGAGCGACTAGCGATCATTCACAGAAGTCTTGACAAAGTTATGTCTGTGGCGTATTATGTTCAGACCGGACTGGAAGCGCCGAAGGTGTGCTTGCCTGCCTGAACGGAGGGACCGCCCAAGGCCCCAAGACTGGATTTCACCGTGCCCCCTGCCTGTTCCCGGCGGGGGGCGCGTGCTGCGTGACCATGAAGACACAGGGCTGTCCGGCCCGGCGGGGGCGGGTACACTGCCCCCATGACCGAGCACAAGGACGTGGCCCTCCTCAGCGTCAACACGATTCGCACCCTGAGCATCGACGGGGTCCAGGCTGCCAACAGCGGCCACCCCGGCGCGCCGCTGGGCATGGCCCCGATGGCCTATGTGGTGTGGCAGAAATTCCTGCGTTTCAATCCCAAGAATCCCGAGTGGGCCGGGCGCGACCGCTTCGTGCTCTCGGCCGGGCACGCCAGCATGCTCATCTACTCGCTGCTGCACCTCACGGGCTACGACCTGCCGCTGGAGGAACTCAAGAACTTCCGGCAGTGGAACAGCAAGACGCCCGGGCACCCCGAGTTCTTCCACACCAAGGGTCTGGACGCCACCACCGGGCCGCTGGGCCAGGGCGCGGCCATGACGGTCGGCATGGCGATGGCCGAGCATCACCTCGCCGCGCAGTACAACCGCGAGGGCTTTGCCATCTTCGACAACTACACCTACAGCTTCCTGGGGGACGGCGACCTGCAAGAAGGCGTCAACCACGAGTCGGCCGCTCTCGCCGGGCACCTCAAGCTCGGTAAGCTCATCTGGCTGCATGACGACAACTCGGTGCAGCTCGATACCGCGACCTTCAAGGCCGAGTCCGAGGACACCGCCGAGCGCTTCCGCGCCTACGGCTGGGAAGTGCTGCGTGTGCAGGACGGCAACGACCTCGCCGCCATCGAAAGCGCCGTGAAGCAGGCGCAGGCCAATCTCGACCAGCCCACGCTGATTCAGGTCAAGACCGTGATCGGCTTCGGCAGCCCCCGCGCGGGCACGAGCAAGGCGCACGGCGAACCCCTGGGCGCCGACGGCGTGGCTCAGACGAAGGCGGCCCTGGGCTGGGATTACCCGGCCTTCACCGTACCCGCAGAGGTCGCGGCGCACATGGACGCCACCGGGCGCGGCGCCGCCCACGAGGCCGAGTGGCAGAAGCTCATGGACGGGTACCGCGCCCAGTACCCCGAACTGGCCGCCGAAGTCCAGGCCCTGCTGGAGCGCAAGCTGCCCGAGGACCTCGAGGCGGCGCTGCCGGTCTACGAGGTCGGGGGCAAGGCCGCCGCGACCCGCAACGCGGGCGGCGAGGTCATCAACGCGCTGGCCAAGGTGGTGCCGGGCCTGATGGGCGGCAGCGCCGATCTCTCGGGCAGCACCAAGACGACCATCAAGGACGGCGGCGAGTTCGCGCCGGGCAGCTACGAGGGCCGCAACGTGTACTTCGGGGTGCGCGAGTTCGGCATGTCGGCGGCGGCCAACGGTCTGGCGCTCTACGGGGGGCCGCGCCCGCTCGTGGGCACCTTCCTGGTGTTCGCGGACTATCTCAAGCCCGCCTTCCGCCTCTCGGCGCTCCAGATGCAGCCGGTGACCTACGTGCTCACCCACGACTCCATCGGGCTGGGCGAGGACGGCCCCACCCACCAGCCCATCGAGCAGCTCGCCATGCTGCGCTCGGTGCCGGGCGCGCACGTCATCCGTCCCGCCGACGCCAACGAGACGGCCGCCGCGTGGCTCATGGCCCTGGAATACGGCAAGGGGCCGACCGCGCTGGCCCTCACGCGTCAGGACCTGCCGATCCTCCCCCGCAACATCGAGGGAGTCAAGAAGGGCGGCTACGTGCTGCGTGACGCCGAGAACCCTGCCGTCATCCTGATCGCCAGCGGTTCGGAAGTGAGCCTCGCGCTGGAGAGTGCTGACGCCCTGGCTGCCGAGGGCGTCGCCGCGCGCGTGGTGTCCATGCCCTGCATCGAGGTGTTCCGCGAGCAGAGCGCCGAGTACAAGGCCAGCGTTCTGACGCCCGGCATCAAGCGTGTGGCCATCGAGGCCGCCGCCAAGCAGCCCTGGTACGAGTGGGTGGGACTGGACGGAGCCGTCATCGGCATGGACACCTTCGGGGCGTCGGCTCCGGCCAAGGTGCTGTTCGAGAAGTTCGGATTCAGCGTCGAGAACGTCGTCAAGACTGTCAAGAGCCTGAGCTGAGGCCCTGCGGGGGGGGTGGGCCTTCTCCCACCCTGCCCCAAGGTCTGGTGGCTTTAAACGTAAGGGACGTTGGGTTTGGGCTCACATGACTGGGCAGGTGGGTCGGGCAGACTCGGGGCATGAAACATCTGATCTTCCCGACGGTGGCCCAGGCCGACGCTTTCGTTGCTGACCTGCGTGCTCAGGGCGCTATCCAGCCCGAAACCCGCGACACCACCTGGACGCGCCGTTCGGGAACGACGGGTGACCTGAGCGCCTCCGGTACGAGCACCGGCGCTTCGAGCATGACCAACCCCCGCGGTTCCACGACCATGAACGACACCGCCTACGACACCACGACGGGCGCGAGCCCCGCGGCCGAAGATGCCGGCGCGGGCGCCGTGGCCGGGACGGGCGTGGGCGCCGTAGTCGGCGCGATCGCCGGCACGGTGGCGACGGTAGCGACCGGCGGTCTCGCCGCCCCCATGATCCTGGGCATGGCAGCGCTGGGCTCGGGCGTGGGCGCAGGCGTGGGTGCAGTCGGCGGCGCGGCGGGCGTGGACGAGAACAACGACGGCCGCACGGCGGACAACGACGCCTACGCCACCCGCACGGGCAGCGACATGGGCATGGGCCGGGACTACGACTACAGCGTGTCCGACGAAGCCTACGACCGCATGGACCAGGCCAACACCTCGGGCGGCCGCTCCATCGCCGTCGACGACAATGTGGATCAGGCTGTTCTGGACGCAGCGGTCCAGCGTCACGGTGGCCAATACGTCTGAGCTGACGGGCTAAAATCCAGAAGAAGGGCGGCGGAGATGCACTCTCCGCCGCCCTTTTCTGTGGCCTCTGCTCAGGCTTCGGTTCCCAGGTTCTCACGTGCCCAGCTGTAGAACTCGGGTTTGTAGAACTCCAGACGAATCTTCTTGTACTCCTTGGTCGAGTACAGGATGTCGTAGTCCACGCCGCTGGCTACTTCCTGCTCGATGGCCTCAATCTTGCCGAAGGCTTCTTCCTTACTGCGGCCGTGAACCATCGTGAAGATGGTGTAGGGCCACTCGGGATAGGTGGGGCGCAGGTAGCAGTGCGATACGGCCTTGAACTCGGCCATGCGCCGGCCCGTCTCAGCGACCTCCTCCTGCGGCACGGCCCATACGCCCATGGCGTTGAAGGTGAAGCCTGCCTTCTGGTGGCGGAACACGGCCGACACACGGCGCAGCGCTCCCGCCTCCTTCATCTTCTGGGCGTGGGCCGATACTTCCTCAATGCTCAGGCCCAGCGCGGCGCAGGCGTCCGCGTAGGGTTCCTCGGTCACGGGCAGGTCCTTCTGGAACTCGGTCACGAAGGCGCGGTCGAGATCGGTCACGGCGTACCCAATATTGCGCTGCTCGCTCGTGTACTGCGGCTTGGCCTTGGCGTTCCAGTCCTCCTGGCCGCTCATGTCGAACTCCACCCCGATCTTGAACAGGTGCAGCGTCGGCATCAGGCGCGTGAGCTGGGCGCCGCTCGTCTCATGCAGTTTCTGGACGTGCGCTTCGAGGTTGCTCTCGGGCGGCACGGCGATCGTGTACCACAGGTTGAAGTTGTGGTTGCGCCGGTAGTTGTGGCTCACGCCGGGGTGCCCGTTGACCACTTCGGCCCCCGCGTCGAGCTGGTCCTCGGCGTAGACGGCCGCAACCAGGCTGGACTGGTAGCCCAGGGTGCGCGTGTCGAAAATGGCGCTTACCTGCCGCAGCACGCCCTCCGCCTTGACCTCCCGCAGGATCTCGAGCGCCTCGGCCTCGCTGAGCCCCACTTCCTCGGCGATCACGCGGTAGGGCCGCCCCACGATAGGAATGTCCTTCTGGATGCGGTTGAGCAATTTTTCGCGCGGCGTGAGGCGCGGCTTGGGGGTGGCCCCAGCAGGCGGCGAGGTGACGGTCATGTCCGTACCATACGCCTGGGCCCGGCGGTAGAACGTCCCCGAACGAACGGTCAGGGGGCCGCCCGCCGGGGGAGGGGGACGGGGCGCGTACCATACGGGCATGGTCACCGCAATCGTGATGCTTCAGGCCGAGCGCCAGCGTATTCAGGAAACTGCCGAGGCCCTGGCCGGGGTGCCGGGCGTCCGGGAGGTCTACAGCGTGACCGGCGACTGGGACATCGTCGCCATTCTCAAACTCGCCCAGTACGAAGACCTTGACGACGTGGTGACGGGACACCTGCGCAAGGTCGAAGGCATCGTCAAGACCCAGACCATGCTCGCCTTCCGCACCTACAGCGAGGACCTGCTCGACCAGGGGTTCGGCGTCGGTCTCGACGAGGGCCGTGAGGGAAACGGAAGATAGTCCATTCGCCGTAACCCTCGAGGATGTCTGCCGGAAGCCTTCCCAGACATCCTTTGTGTTTTATTGCAGGCCAAACTTTCGCAGCCGTGATGATGACCTTTGGAAGGTCTTTGGACTTGACGCCAACACAATGAACCGAAGTTTAGGTGGACGCGCAGTTGAGCCCTTGGGGCATAAAGAAGGCCCAGGACAGGACAAGAGCCGGCAGAATCCATATCAACAGGGGGGGACTGCCTTTACAGAGCTGGGGGGCCAGTTGATAATCGAATTGGAGGAACGTCCCATGCCCTACAAAAAACTGAGTGAGCAGGTCCATGAATTGAGCAACATCCAGCGCAGCGACGCCTTTGTCAAACGCTTCCGCGACGCCGTGCGCGAGGGCGAGATCGACGCTATGAACCTCCCCGAACGCTTTACCCTGCCCAAGCAGTACAGCCGCCGGGGTGCCGAAGGTACGTACCAGCGGGAAACCAAGGACATGCTGTTCGACGATACGGCGGCGTTCAGGAAATGGTTTGCCGGCGTCAATGAAGAACTCGTGGCGACCCGCCGCGCCGCCGCGCCCAAGGTGAGCCTCGAAGCGGTCGAGTCGGGCGACGTGGATTTCAAGGCGTTGGTCGAAGAAACCCGCCGCAAGATGGAAGCGAGCTACAAGAAGGGACAGGACCTAGGCAAATCGCGCGCCAAGGGCCGTAAACCCACCAAGAGCAAGTAAGGAAACCAGACTCCGTTAATAAGACCCCGGCGTGTTCCGACGAGCGCGCCGGGGTTTGCCTGTGTGGCCCCTGCCCAGGGATGCGTGCCCCGGCGCCGGACAGGTATGCTGCACGGCAATGACGGGTTCGGAGATGGACAGGGCACAGCAGGGAGCCGGCGCAGCCGGTACGGAGGGGCGCCGGCCGGCCGGCCGCGGCCTGCTCATCGTGATGACGGGCGCCTCGGGCGTGGGTAAGGGCACGCTGCGCGAGCAGTGGCTCGCGGGGCAGGACGTGTTCTACTCGACCTCCTGGACCACCCGGGAGGCGCGTCCCGGCGAGGTGCAGGGCCGCGACTACGTGTTCGTGACCCCGGCGGAGTTTCTGGACAAGGCCCGCCAGAACGGCTTTCTGGAGCACGCTCAATTCGTCGGCAACCACTACGGCACACCGGTTGAACCCATCGAGGCGGCGCTCGCACGCGGGCAGGACGTGGTCCTGGAAATCGAGGTCGAGGGAGCCATGCAGGTCAAGGACCGCGTGGGGGACGGGGCCATCTTGGTGTTCATCATGCCGCCCAGCCTTACCGAACTGCGCCGCCGCCTGACCGGCCGCGCCACCGAGACGCCCGAGCGTATCGAGAAACGGCTGTTGCGCGCCCGTGACGAGATCATGCAGGCGCACGCCTTCCGCTACGTGATCGTTAACGACGACCTGGACCGTGCCGTGCACGAACTTCTGGCTGTGCAGCAGGCTGAGCGCGCCGCGCAGCGCCCCGAGGCCGACTGGACAGAGGGCGAACGCGAGGCGCACGCCCTGGCGGCGACTGTCCGCAGCGGCGCCCTGAGTACCGAAGCCCTGCGTCAGGTGGCCGATTCCTGAAGGTGGAGGGAGAGCGCCCGGCCTATGCTGGGGTATGACCCCTAGGCTGGAACTCGTGCAGGGCGACATCGCCGCGCAGCACACGGACGCGGTCGTGACGGCTGCCAACAAACAGCTCATGGGGGGCGGCGGCGTGGACGGTGTGATCCACCGCGCCGCCGGCCCCGAGCTCCTGAGCGCCATCCGGGCCATCGGGGGCACGCCGACGGGGACGGCCGTCATCACGCCCGCCTTCGGCCTGGAGCGCCGGGGCGTGCGGTTCGTCATTCACGCTGTAGGGCCCGTGTGGCGCGGTGGGGACCAGGGTGAGGCCGAGAAGCTCGCGGGCGCGTACTGCGAAAGTCTGCGCCTCGCCGCCGAGCACGGCTGCCGCACGGTGGCCTTTCCGGCGATCAGTACCGGGGTCTACGGCTACCCCGTCCAGAAAGCTGCGGAGGTTGCCCTGCGTGGCCTGCAAGAAGGCTTACGCCAGTGGCTGGACCTCACGGCGCGGGTAGTGCTCTACGACACACGGACCCTGCACGTCTTCGAGCGGGCATTAAAGACCCTGACCCCTGAATAGACCCACCCGAACGGCCGAAGAGGGAACGTGCTGGACGGGCTCCCCGAAGCAGGACGCATAAAGTTGACGGGCCCTGCATCCCGCGCTATGGTCTTCCTATCACCGTCCGAGAAGGGCGGATTTTTCGTTTTGGTTCTGTCGGGAAGGAGGATCGGGATAGGTCTGTACGGGCTGCTTGGTCCGGAGCATAGACTGGACATTCCCTGCATACCGGGCTATAGTTATTGACATCACCGCCCGAGAGGCGGATTTTTCGTTTTATCTTTTCCGCTTCGGCTTCCTAAGCTTCTGGGCGCTAGCCTTCAGGCATGACGGCTCCTGCCCCTCTCCCCCCCGACGCCGAGAAGGCCGAAACTCCGGCGGCGTCCCCCCGGCCCAGGCCGCAGCAGGAACGCTCGGTGCTGCCGGATGTGCTGCGCGGTGTGGCGCTGCTGGGCATCCTGGTCGTGAACATGCAGGACTTCGCGGGCTTCCGCGAGTGGCAGCAGACCGGGGGCGACCGAGCGGCGCAGGTGCTGACCGACGTGCTGTTCAACGGGCGTTTCATCTCCATCTTCGCCATGCTGTTCGGCTGGGGGGCGGCGGGGTTGCTGGCGCGGCAGGGCGCGGGCCTGTTCGTGCGCCGGCACCTCACGCTGCTGGCGGTCGGGTCGCTGCATTTTCTGCTCGTGTGGCACGGCGACATCATCTCCACCTACGCGGTGGTGGGACTGGTGCTGCTGGCCGCCCTGCGCCTTCGGACGCGCGCCCTGCTGGTTCTGAGTGGCGTGCTGGGGGCGTGGTGGCTTCTGGACGGCGTACTGACGGCGCTGGCGTTCGCCGCCCGGCCACAGGCTTATCCCCGCTTTTCGGGCCTGCCCTCGTTCGCGGAGGGCGGCGCCTATGCGGTGGTCGTTGCCGGGCGCGCGGCCGAATACTTGGGCGACCTGCTGGGGGGCGCGCTGTACAACGGCCCCTGGCTGGTCGCGTTGTTCTGTCTGGGCGCGGCGGCGGGGCGGTCGGGCCTGCTGCTGCGCCCCCAGGAGCATCTGCCGCTGCTGCGGCGCTTCGCGGCGGTCGGGGTCCCCCTGGGCCTCGTGCTGGGGGGTGTCCTGGCCTGGCTGAACACGCGCGGCGACTATGTCTCGGGATTGATCGCCATTCCGGTTCGCATGAGCGGCGGACTGGTCGGCGCCCTGGGCTATGTGGGCCTGATCGGGCTGCTTGCCGCGCGGGGGCGCCTGGGGCCACTGCGCCATTTCGCGGCCAGTGGCCGCACGGCCATGAGCAACTACCTGGCCCAGAGCCTCGTGATGACGACCGTGTTCTATCCCTATGCGGGGGCACAGTTCGGGCAGTGGGGCGCGGCGGCGGCGCTGGCCCTGGCACTCGGGTTCGGGCTGCTCCAGCTGCCGCTCAGTGCCCTGATGCTGCGCCGCTTCGGTACGGGCCCGGCCGAGTGGCTCGTGCGGCGCGTGGTGTACGGCGGCAGATAGCAGAAAAAGCCGGGCCACACAGGCTCCGGCTTCTTCTCTCAGAACTCAGCGGTTTTCTTCGTCGTCGAAATACTCGAAACGGAAGGTGCCGATCTCGACCGTGTCGCCCTCGCGTGCTCCGGCCCGTTTCAGGGCGTTGTAGAGGCCCTGGCGCTTGAAGACCACGCCCAGGTACTCGGAAGCGTCCTCCAGGTAACGCGAGAAGCGCACGATGCGCTCGGAAAAGCCGCCACCGTGGATCTCCCACACGCGCTCGGGCGCGCCTTCACCCTTGGGCTGGGCATCCTCGCGGAAGACGACCCGCAGGGCAGCGTCCACGACCTCGTCGGGTTCGATCTCCAGGGCGCTCTGCTGCGCCCACAGCTCGCGGTCAGGCAGCAGCTGAAAGACGGTCTCGCGCAGTTCGGGCAATCCCGTGCCCTCGCGCGCACTGACGCGCAGCACCGGCAGACCGTACTCGGCCAGCTCGTCCTCGACCATGGCGCTCAGGTCGCCGTCGACGAGCTCGACCTTGTTCAGGGCCACGAGGGCGACGTTGCCCAGCAGGCTGGGATCGTAGGCCTGCAACTCGGCCTGAAGCTGGCGCAGCTCCTCGACCGGGTCACGGGTCACGTCCAGCACGTACACCAGCAGGCGGGTCCGGCTGATGTGACGTAGGAATTCCAGGCCCAGGCCCTTGCCCTCGCTGGCCCCCTCGATGATGCCGGGGATGTCGGCCAGCGTGAAGCGCTCATTACGCGACACACCGTCCGCGTCGTGCCGCTCGACCACGCCCAGGATGGGCGAGAGGGTGGTGAAGGGGTAGTCGGCGATGGCGGGGTTGGCCCGCGAAAGTGCGGCGAGCAGGCTGCTCTTGCCCGCGTTGGGGTAGCCGACCAGGCCCACGTCGGCAATCAGGCGCAGTTCCAGGCGCACGCGGCGCTTCTGGCCGGGCACTCCGAGTTCCGCGAAGCGTGGGGCCTGGCGCGTGCTGCTGGCGAAAGTCGAGTTGCCGCGTCCGCCGGGGCCGCCGCGCGCGATGACCTTCTCCTGCCCGACCCGTACGAGGTCGGCGATGACCTTGCCGCTGTCCTCGTCGAAGGCGGTCGTGCCCACGGGCACCTCGATGACCACGTCCTCGCCGTCGCCGCCCTGGCGCAGCCGGCCCTCGCCGTAGTTGCCGTTGGGGGCCTTGAACTTGCGCCGGCCGACCAGACGCTCCAGCGACTCCACGCCCTCAATGGCGCGCAGCACGATGTCGCCGCCCTTGCCGCCGTGGCCGCCGTCGGGGCCGCCCTTTTCCATGTATTTGGCGCGGTGGAAGCTCATGGAGCCGTCGCCGCCGTTGCCGGCCGCCACCTCGATATTCAGTACGTCACGAAAAGCCATTGCCTTTCTCCTTTAGCTGCGCCTGCACGAAAAAGGCCGGGTGCCCGCAGGCCCCGGCCTCTTCCCGAACCCCCGCTGGGGGGTTCAGTCTGCAGCGATGTCGGTCTGGGGCGCTTCGATGCTGATGAAGCGGCCAGTGCGGCCACGGTTGGTGAACACGACCTTGCCCGCTTCCAGCGCGAACAGGGTGTGGTCACGGCCCATGCCCACGCCGGCGCCGGCCTTGAACTTGGTGCCGCGCTGGCGGACCAGGATGTTGCCGGCAAGCACGACTTCGCCGCCGAACTTCTTCACGCCCAGGTACTTGGGGTTGCTGTCACGTCCGTTCTTGGACGAACCTACGCCTTTCTTGTGTGCCATGTGGGTTCAATCCTCCCTTAGCCCTGGATGCCCAGGATCTTGATCGCGGTGAAGTCCTGGCGGTGGCCGGTGCGGCGGCGGTACTGGATGCCGCTCTTGTACTTGCGGATGTAGATCTTGGTACCGCGGCCGTGCTCGACGACTTCGGCCTGCACGGTGAACTTGCCGGCGTCTTCGCCGAAGACGGTCTGCTCGCCGCCGACGAACAGGGCCTGGAGGTCGAGCTTGTCGCCCGCTTCACCCTTGAGGCTCTCGACGCGGATGACGTCGCCTTCCTGCACGCGGTACTGCTTCCCGCCGGTCTGAATGATTGCAAACATCGTACTTCCTCCTGCTTGGCCGCCGCGCCTCTGGAACGCTGCCGGGCGGGGGCCGCTCGTACACCCGCGCCGGAGAAGGGGCGGGTCACCAACATCAGACTGTACCACATCTCCGGGGCACGCCAAAACCCCCGAACCGGACGCTGGTCTCCAACAACCTGGCCGGAACGGGGCGGGCAGCAAACGTGCGCGGGCTCCCCGGAGAGGGAAGAGGGCGGCCGTGTTGCGTGCATGTTCCCGTTCTGGCGACGTGTCCTCGCGGTACACGTGGACTCGCGTGGGCGAGCCGTTCCTGGAGACCTCCGGCGTGGCCCGGAGACCACGAATGACGGGAAGTATAGCAACTGCGGCCGGGGGCCGGCCTACAGCGTGTCGCGGAAGAACTGCACCGAGCGGCGCAGGGCCAGGCCCAGATTGCCGCTGAGGTTGTGGTCGTCGCCCTCGTAGCGGTAGGCGGTGAAGGGTTGCGCGGCGGCGCGCAGGTCCGCGGCGAGGGCCTGTTGAAAGGCGTAGGGCACGTCCTTGTCGGCGGTGCCGTGGTGCAGTTGCAGCGGCCGGCCGCGCAGGTCGCCCAGGTGGGCGTTTGGACTGAGCAGGCGTAGATACCGGCGGTTCAAGGGGTCCAGGGTGGGGCGCGGCGTGCCAGCCGGGCGGTTCCAGTCGGTCGCCAGCACGTCGTAACCCGCGACCACGCCCGCCCACAGCGAGGCGGCCTTGAGGCTGGGGTCCACCAGCATGGCCCGCAGCGACAGTTGCCCACCCATGCTGTGGCCCCACAGGCCCAGCCGCAGCGGATTCACACGCCGGTCTTTTTTGAGGCTGGCGGCGGCGTTGAGTACGTCCACGGTGTAGCCGGGGTCGTCGTAGCCACCCAGGGCCTCGCCCTGCGAGTCGCCGTGGCCGCGGTAGTCGCTCTTGAGGGTCACGAACCCGGCCCGCGCGAAGGCGTCCTGATAGGCCACGTAGCGCTCGGTGGTGCGGTACACGTCCGGCGGAATGTACCCGTGGTTGAACACGATGGCCGGCCAGCCCCCCTTGGGCGGCGTGCCGTTCGGAACCGTGAGCAGGGCATTGATCCACAGCCCTTCGGACTGGTAGCTCACGACCTGCCGGGAATAGTTCCCACCTGCCCTCAACGTCTGGCGCACGGTCAGGGCGCTGCCGGGATACTCGCGCGCCCGCAGCGCCTGAAGACTGGTGGGCTGGCGCGCGACGAAGGTGGTCAGGGCGGCGTCTGGGAGCTGTTCGGCCGGCCGGGGTCCGGGGGTGGCCTCGCCGGAGGGGGCCGGGTTACCCGGCGGGGCGGTGAGCCCGGGCAGCGCGAAGGGCAGACGCCCGGGCTGCGTGAGCGCCACGTACCCCGTCCCCAGCACGAGCAGGGTGAGCAGCCAGCCCAGCACGCGACCCACGGTTACAGGTTCGCCTTGAAGAAGGCCACCGAGCGCGCCAGCGCCGTATTCAGGTTGCGGCTGAGGTTGTGATTGTCGCCGGGGTACACGTAGCTCTGCACCGGCTTCCCGGCGGCTTTCAGGCGCGCAGCGAGCGAGGTATGGAAGGCGACCGGTACGTCCTCGTCGGCGGTGCCGATGTGCAACTGCACCGGACCGCCGAGGTCGCGCAGGTAGCTCGTCGCGCTGAGCTTGTTCCAGAACTCGGGGTTGGCCGTGGGGGTGCCGTATTTCGCGACGGCCGTCTTGCGCAGGTTCAGGACGCTGCGGGGAATGCTGGCCGGAGTGGGACTGCGCCACTCGTTCATGAGCTGGTCGTAGTCGCCGACCACGCCGGCCCAGATGACTCCGGCTTTGACGCTTCGGTCGAGCACCATCGCACGCAGGCTCAGGAAGCCTCCCATGCTGTGGCCCCACATGCCGATGCGCGCGGCGTTCACGCGGGGGTCTTTCTCCAGGCTGGTCAGTGCGTTCATCACGTCGTCGGTGTAGCCGGGCGCGTAGTAGCCGCCGAGGGCCTCACCCTGCGAGCTGCCGTGGCCCCGGTAGTCGCTCTTGAGGGTCACGAATCCCGCGCGGGCGAAGGCGTCCTGGTAGGCCACGTATCGCTCGGTGGTGCGGTACACGTTCGGCGGCACATACCCGTGGTTGAACACGACGGCCGGCCAGCCCCCCTTGGGCGGCGTGCCGTTTGGCACGGTGAGCAGGGCATTGATCCGCAGCCCTTCGGACTGGTACGACCCGCCGGGAGTAATTGCCACCTGCCCTCAACGTCTGGCGCACGGTCAGGGCGCTGCCGGCGGGGTAGGTCTTCTCGCGGGCGGCAGGGATGCTCATCTGTGCGGCGTCCACGCGGGCCAGGGCGGCGGCCGACTGCGCGGCGGCGGGGGTCAGGGCGCCCAGGCCAAGAAGGCCCAGGAGCGGCAGGAAGACAGGGCGCATGGGGCAGTCTAAGGGGGCTGCGCGGAGTGGTTAGTGGGCAAATTCGCCATCCTGGACGCAATTGGCGCCATGTGAGTGCACTAAGTCGGTGATGAAGCCCGCCTTGCATAAAGCGGACCAAGTGGCTATTCTGCCGTTCCAGCCCACAACGTCCGCTGAAGCGTGCCTCACGCTTCACACGGCAAGGCTTTTTTTACGGCGTCGATGTCCTCCGGCTTTGGCCGGCGTTCCGTTCAAGGAGTCCATATGAGAAGAGTCCAGACCCTCTCCGTCCTTGCCCTCACTGGTGCGCTCCTCAGTGCCTGCAGCACGACCGGCACCGTCTCCGGCGACACCACCAAGCCGGCCGTGAGCCTCAGCGCCACACCCACCACGCTCAGCGGCGCGGGTACGGTGTCGCTCGTCGCGACGGCCACCGACAACGTCGGCGTGAAGTCCGTGACCTTCTACCGCGGCGACACCAGGCTCGCCGAGGACACCACGTCGCCCTACGAGTACAGCGACAGCGTGAGCGCCACGAGCGGCACCCTGACCTACCGCGCCGTGGCGGTGGACGCCGCCGGCAATGCCAGCGACGCGGCGACGGCGACCGTGACCGTCACGGCTCCCTCGACCGGCACGCCTCCGACCGTGAGCGCCACCGTGACCCAGGCCACGCCGGGCCAGGTCGTGGTGACGGCCGATGCCAAGGACGATCAGGGCGTGACCAAGGTCGAGTTCTACGAGGGCGACAAGCTCCTCTCGACCTCCACCGCTTCGCCCTATACGGCGGCCGTGAGCTATACGGCGGCCCAGAACGGCAGCCACACGGTCACGGTCAAGGCCTACGACGCCCAGAACAACGTGGCGACGACCACCGTGACCTTCACCGTCGCGGTCCCGGTGCCGGCGAACGACGCCCCGCCCAGCGTGGCGCTCGCGAGCTCGAACACGCCCCTGAACCGCCCCGGCACCCTGACCTTCACGGCCGATGCCAAGGACGACCTCGGGATCGCGCGCGTCGAGTTCTATCTCGACGGCGCCCTGATCAACACGGCGGCGACGGCCCCCTACACCGCCAGCATTCAGCTCGCGCCGCTGGAAAACAGCACGCACACGGTCACGGTGCGCGCCTACGACACGAGCGGCCAGATGGCGACCGCCGCCCAGACCTTCACGGTCGGGGTGTTCGACGCGGCCAACGACAGCGTCGCCTCGGCCTTCGCGCTGAGCCTGGGCACTCCGCAGAACGGCACCATCGCCGGGCAGTCGCGCGACATGGACTACTTCAAGTACACGGCGACCGCCGGCGAGATGCTCAAGCTGACCGTCAAGAGCGTGAGCGTGAACCCCAGCAGCACCCTCGACCCCTACGTCATGATCCTGATGCCCGACGGCAAGACCGTGCTGGAAAAGGACGACGACGGCGGCGCGGGACTCGAGTCGGAAATCCGCTTCAACGCGCCGGTGTCCGGAACCTACACGGTGGTCGTGACGAGCTTCATCATTCATGACGACCCCAATGCCACCGACGACAAACCCACCAACACCTACCAGATCGCCCTGACGCGCCGCTGAGCTTTAAGGAGAACACAGCATGAAGAACACCCTGAAAACTGTCTCGCTGCTCAGTCTGGCCCTGGTTCTGGGGGCCTGCGGAAGCAGCCTGCCCAGCACCGGCACGACCAGCGGCGTGGTTGCGGGCGGCGTCAAGGCCACTGGCCTGAAGGCCAGCGCCGTCCCCGGCAAGTGGTTTGTGGAACTTGAGGGCGACCCCACCGAACTGAGTGCCCAGAGCGTCGGCAGCCAGCAGGCGAGCTTCCGCTCCCTGGCGGCGCAGCGCGGCATCACCTACCAGGAAGTCATGAGCTACCGCACGCTGTTCAACGGCTTCTCGGTCGAGGCCGACCAGGCCGAGATCGGCCGCATCTCGGAACTGCCGGGGGTCAAGGGGATCTACCCCGTACACCAGATTCCGGCGCCCGTCACCGAGACGGTGCCCATGTCGCAGCTCGACCAGATGCCCGACATGTACTACGCCAAGAGCATGACCGGCGCCGACGTCGCCCAGAACGAACTGGGGCTGACCGGCAAGGGCGTGAAGGTCGGCGTGATCGACACCGGGATCGACGTGGACCACCCGGCCTTCGCCGGGCGCATCACGTCGCAGTACGACTTCGTGGGTAACGCCTACACCGGCGCCAACACCCCCGTGCCTGGTCCCACCCAGGACGACTGCGCCGGTCACGGCACCCACGTCGCCGGGATCGTGGGCGGCAACGTGGCCGAGAGTGCCACGGCCAGGGGCTTCAAGGGCGTGGCGCCCGACGTGAGCTTCGGGGCCTACCGCGTGTTCGGCTGCTCCGGGTACACCCAGGAAGACATTATGGTCGCGGCGCTGGAGCGGGCCTACAGCGACGGCATGCAGGTCGTGAACCTCAGCATCGGGTCGGCCTTCGAGAACTGGGCCGAGACGCCTTCGGCCATCGTGGGCAGCCGCATGGTCAAGAAGGGCATGATCGTGGTCGCCTCGGCCGGCAACAGCGGCAGAAACGGCGTGTACAGCATGGGCGGCGTGACGATGGGCGACAACGTGATCTCGGTCGCCTCGGTGGACAACACCAAGATCGAGCTCCAGAGCTTCACGCTCTCCAACGGCAACAAGGTGGCCTACTACGAGGGCAGTGGGGTGCCGGTGGCCAAAGTCGGCACCACCCTCGCCATCACCAAGAAGCCCAGCAGCACGACCACGACCACCAACGACGGCTGCACCGTCTCGGGCGGGTTCGAGGCCAACAGCCTGACGGGCAAGGCCGTCTTGATCCGCCGCGGAACCTGCTCCTTCTACGAGAAGGCCAGCAACGCCCAGAAGGCCGGCGCCGCCGCCGTCATCCTGTACAACAACGCGGCCGGCTACATCAGCCCCTCGCTCGCCGGCACGCCCGCCGTGACCATTCCGGTCGTCTCGGTGTCGGACGTTGACGGAGCCAAGATCAGCGGTCTGATCGCCGGCGGCATCTCGATGACCTTCGACGGCGGCAAGGTTGGTATCGACAACCCCACCGGCAACACCCTCAGTGACTTCTCCTCCTACGGCGCCTCTGCCGAACTCGAGCAGAAGCCCGACATCGCCGCGCCGGGCGGCAGCATCATCAGCACCTATCCGCTGAGCGTCGGCGACCGCACCGGTTACGCGGTCCTGAGCGGCACCAGCATGGCTTCGCCGCATGTGGCGGGCGCGGCGGCCCTCATGCTCCAGGCCTTCCCCACGACCCAGGCCAAGGACATGCGCGGCCTGCTGATGAACAGCGCGACGCTGCGCTACTACCGCAACGCCGCCGGCACACTCTTCCCCGGTATTCCCGACTACGTGCAGCGCCAGGGCGCAGGCATGGTGGATATCGTGGGTGCGTACAACAACAAGGTCAAGGTGACGCCCAACAAACTGAGTCTGGGCGAGAGCGCCACCTTCGCCACGCGCAGCAAGGTGCTGGTGCTCAAGAACACCGGCTCGGCCGCGCAGAGCTACACCGTTTACAACTCGCCGGCCCTGACCATCGGTGGCACGACGCTCGCCCCTACCCCCAGCACGCAGACGGCCACCATGACCGTCAACGGCCAGAGCGCCGACACTGCTGCGGGCGTGAAGGTCACTGTGCCCGCGGGTGCCGAGGTCGAGCTCAACGTCCTGGTCACCCCCCCGGCGGGCGCGACCGACAAGTCGCAGTACGGCGGCACGGTATACATCGAGAACGCGGGATCGGGTCCTGATCTCGTGGTGCCCTACAGCGGCTTCAAGGGGGACTACCAGAGCATTCAGGTCCTGGGCAACGAGATCATCGGTGGCCAGACCTACAACTTCCCGGCGCTGTACGACGAGCGTGAGGACACCTTCTACCCGGAAGGCGCCGCCGTCACCACGCCCCCCGACTACACCTTCGCCCGCTACGCGGCCGACCCTGCCCAGCCGGCGGTGTTGTCCACCGATCAGCCGAGCCTGCTCGTCCAGCTTTCCCACCAGGCGCGCCGCCTCGATGTGGACCTGCTCGACGGCAACGGCAACCTGATCGAGACCATCCGCACCCAGGAATACCTGGGCCGTAACTGCAGCAACGACCTGAGCCTCCAGTCGGATACCTGCGACGTGTTCGGCCAATACGCCTGGGACGGCAAGCTCGCCAACGGCACCAACGCGGCCGACGGTTCCTACAAGCTGCGTGTGCGCGTGCTCAAGGCGCTGGGCGACGCGGCCAACCCCGCCGACACCGAGACCTACACCAGCCAGACCTTCACCGTCAAGCGCTGAGGCGTTCCCTGGTCTTCTGGCCCCCTGCCCCAGTGGCGTGGGGGCTTTTGCCATAGGGCGGCGGCCGGGGTGCCGCGGCGCGGCTTCTCAGGGCTCCGGCAGGGGCCGCGCCGGTTCGGCGTATACAGCCCGCGCCGGCACACCCAGGATCTCCAGTTCGGGATACCGCAGGGCGCTCAGCCTTCCGCCGAACGCGCAACCGGTATCCAGATTCAGCGTGCGGCCCAGCCAGCGGGGCGCGGCATGGGGCGTGTGGCCGTAGACCACCAGTGCCGCGCCGCCGTAACCGGCTGCCCAGTCGCGGCGTACCGGCAGCCCACACTCGTCGGTCGCGCCGTTCACGTCACCGTACAGTGAAAACCGCCGCGAGCGCGTGGAATCGCGCCCGTGATACTGCTCGGGCAGTCCGGCGTGCGCCGCGACGACGCGGCCCCCGTCGAGGACGAGGTGCGGGGGCAACGCCTCCAGAAAGTCGCGCACCTCGGCACGGAAGTCGGGACCCGCCTCCTCCAGTTCGGCCAGGGTGCTGCCCAGGCCGTGGGCCGGGCTGACCTTGCGGCCCTCCAGCGCGCGGGCGAGTTTCTCGTCGTGGTTGCCGCGGATACATAGAGTAGCCCCCGCACGTACCATCGCCAGGATCAGTCGCAGCGTGCCGGCGCTGTCGGGCCCCCGGTCGGTGAGGTCGCCCAGAAAGATAGCGGTGCGTCCCGGCGGCGGGGTCCAGAGCCCCGCACCGTCTTCCCGGTAGCCGAGCTGTCCGAGCAGGTCGCGCAGCTCGGGCAGACAGCCGTGCACATCCCCGATGAAGTCGAAAGGGCCGCGCAGGTCGCGGCGGTCGGGCGGCAGAGGCACACGCCGTAGGGTCGCTGCCGCCACCTCCTTGGGCGAGCGCAGAACATGAACCGGGCCGAAGCGTTCGGCGGCCAGGCGCGCCAGGGTACGGCGCAGCTCGGCCACCTGCGCGACGGCTGTGGTGGGGTCGGCCCCCCGCGCCTCCAGCAGGGGGCGCGGCAGGTCGAGAACCACGGCGGCGGTCCCGAGGTCATAGTCGCGCGCCAGGGCGACGAGGGGCGCGCGCAGGGCCGGCCGCGTGGCGTCAGTGTCGGCCACCACGAGCAGGCCACGGGCCAACCGGCCGCGCAGGGCTGTCACGAAGTCCGCCTCGTCGCCGAAGGCTGCGCGCGAGACGACCTCCTCCGGCGAGAAGTGCCGCGCCGCAAAGGTGCTCTGGCCCGCACGCGCCGCGCCGATCAGGACGACGAGCGAGGGATCGGGGACCGTCAGCTCAGGCATCCGGGTCCAGCGCGTGTCCCGGCAGTTCCAGCAGAGCCGCCGGGTAGCTGGCTCCGGCGAAGTACAGACCGTGGGGAGAGGCATTCGCCCCCGCCGCCGCCCGCACGCGGCCGTCCAGGATGGCGCTCACCGCCTCTCCGGGCAGTTTGCCCTGGCCCACCAGTAGCAGGGTGCCCACCAGCCCGCGCACCATGTGGCGTAGGAAGCTCTCGCCCTCCACACGCACCTCCCAGACCCCGGCCGGGCCGGGGAGGACCGCCAGGGCGCGCAGTTCACGGACCGTCTGGCGGTCCTCCCGTGTGGCGAAGGCGGCGAAGTCGTGCCGGCCCAGCAGCGCGGCGGCGGCGCGGTTCATGGCTCCGGCGTCCAGCGGTCCCGGCACGTGCAGCGCGCGGCCATGCCACAGGGCGCTGCGCTGCGCGCCGATCCATAGCCTGTAGACGTAGCGTCTCCCCGTACAGGCAAAGCGTGCGTGAAAGCCGGGTGCGGCCGGGCACGCCTCCTGCACCGAGATGCTGGCGGGCAGCTGGGCGTTCAGGGCGCGGGCGAGGCGACCGGGGGGAAGGCGCCAGTCCTGCGGCACGTCCCAGTGCAGCGGCATCGCCTCGGCGTGGACGCCGGCGTCGGTACGCCCGGCAGCGACGGGCCGCGCGGCTCCCTCACCGCCCAGGGCCAAGAGCGCCGTATGCAGCGTCTCCTGCACGCTGGGGGCGTTGTGCTGGGCCTGCCAGCCGGCGTAGTCGCGGCCGTCCCACTCGGCGCTCAGGCGCAGGCGCGTGAAGCCTTCCGGCGGCGCGTACAGGCGCGGCCCTGTGCCGGTCCCGGCCGGATCAGAAAAGGGGGCGGCGTCGGGCACCGGCCCAGGCTAGAGCATTTGCCGCGGGGCGGCGAGGACGGCTCCGGCGGGGTTCGTCTTCACATCCTCTGAAGACAACGTGAGCGTATGCTCAATGTCCATGTCATCACGGTTTCTGTCTGTGCTGCTTCTGCTGGCGCTGAGCGTCCCCGCGCAGGCGGCCACCTCCTACCGGGTCCGTTCCGGCGACACGCTGACTGGCATCGCCACGCGCGCGGGGGTGGGACTGGCGCAGCTGCGCGCCGCCAACCCGCAGGTGCGCCGCGACGTGGTGCAGGTCGGCCGCGTCGTCAAGATTCCCAACCGCCGGCTGGCGGCTACGCGCTACCGCGTGCAGGCCGGAGAAAACCTGACCGTGGTGGCCCGCAAACACGGCCTGAGCCTGAGCCAGCTGCTGCGCGCCAACCCGCGCCTGCGCGCCGGGCGCCCGGTGCAGGTCGGTGCGGCCGTGACCATTCCGGGCCGGGTGGTCGCCGCGCGGCTGGGCACGGCGGGCGCCCCGGCCGTGGCCGCGCGCCGCGCCCCGACCCCGCGCGCCACCCTGCGCACCGCCTCGACGGGCCGCCAGATCGTGAACGAGGGCCGCTGGGTGTGGCCGCTGGAGAGCCACCGGCGCGTGACGAGCGGCTACGGCGAGCGCACGCTCGAGGGCGATCAGGAGATGCACTACGGCGTGGACATCGCCGCGCCCATCGGCACACCGGTGCTGGCCGCGCGCTCGGGCCGGGTGCTCGAATCGCGCAACGACGCCGCGCGCGGCTGGGGCTGGACGGTCGTGCTGGAGCACCCGGACGGCTGGATCACCCGCTACGCGCACCTGAGCGTGAATCTGGTCCGGGCCGGGCAACTTGTCCAGGCGGGCCAGCTCGTCGGGCGGGTCGGCAACAGTGGGCGCAGTACGGGCGCGCACCTGCACTACGGCACCTACCTCCGCTGGAATCCCAGCGACCCGCTGGCCCTCTACCGTGGCCGGGACTGAGGGCGCGGCCCGCGCCCAGCCGGCCTCGCAGGTGTGGTACGTCGAGGCCCGGGACGCGGGGGCACGGGACCGGCTTGGCCTCTTTCTGGACACCCTGCCGGCACAGCCGGGGTTTCTGGGCGCCGAACTGCTCCTGAGCCCCGCGCAGCCGGACCTCGCCCTGGTGGCGAGCCGCTGGGCTGCCGGGCCGCCCCTCCTGGCCCTGCCGGAAGGCGCGCGGGCCTGGGTTTTCGAGGTCCTGGCGGCGCGGTAGGCCGCCGGGCGCGGCCCATCCCCGGCGCGTTCAGATGTCCGGCACGTAGCTGGCCACCTCGCCCAGCAGGTCGCGGGCGGTGAGGTCAAGCCGCACCGGGGTCACGCTGATCCACCCCGCGTGGACGGCGCCGTAGTCGGTGCCCAGGTCGGCCGCGTCGGGCGCGGTGCTGACCCCGGCGACCCAGTGGTAGTCGCGGCCCTCGGGGTCCTGGCGGGTCAGGAGACTGTCTTTCCAGTGGTGTTCGCCCAGGCGGGTCACGCGCACGCCGGCCGCCTCGCCGTGCGGAAAGTTGACGTTCAGCAGCACGCGCGGCGGCAGGCCCTCCTGCAGCACCCGCCGGGCGAGCCGCGCCGCGTAGGCCGCCGACGCCCCGAAGGTGTACTCGCCGCCGGGGCTGCCCTGCTGGCTCAGGGCCAGGGCGGGCACACCCATCGCCAGTCCCTCGATGGCGGCGGCGACCGTGCCCGAGTGCGTCAGGTCGTCGCCCAGGTTCAGGCCCAGGTTGATGCCGCTGACCACGAGGTCAGGCTGCCCCAGCAGGTGCACGCCCAGCACCACGCAGTCGGCCGGGGTGCCGTCCACCCGGTAGGCGGGCAGGTCGCCGAAACCCGCGGCCGCCGTGTGCTTGAAGCGCAGGGGCCGCCGAATGGTGATGCCGTGGCCTACCGCCGACTGCTCGACGTCGGGGGCCACGACCACCACGTCGGCCACCTCGGCGAGCGCGAGGGCCAGGGCACGGATGCCGGGCGAGAAGATGCCGTCGTCGTTGACGACGAGGATGGCGGGGCGCTTGGCGGTCATGGACAGAGGGTAGCGGGGCAGGCGCGGCAGGGAAGCGGGACCAGGGGCCGGGCCAACCGTGCCGGCCGTCTCTTGCCCTGCCCCCCGCCGCCGCGCCATACTCGCGGGGCCGCAGGTGCGGCGTCCCCAGCCTCCGGGCTGCCGAGAGACGCCCCTGACGATAACCGGAAGAGCAGAGAGGGGAGGGACGGGCCGCCGCTGCGGGGGCCGGTCTGCCCCCGCCCCGGTTGTCACGGCACTTCTCACGACGAGGTGCACGACATGTCCAGCCCATCCCTTTCCCCGCCCCGCTCAGCATTCCAGGCCTATGTGGCCGAGTGGCTGCGCAACCCGCGCGGCGACGTGCTGTCGGGCATCCTGGTCGCGCTGGCCCTGATCCCGGAGGCCATCGCCTTTTCCATCATCGCGGGGGTGGACCCGCAGGTCGGCCTCTACGCCTCGTTCATCATCGCCATGGTGATCGCCTTCGTCGGCGGCCGCCCGGCCATGATCAGCGCGGCCACGGGCGCGATGGCCCTCGTCATGACCGGGCTGGTGCGCGACCACGGCCTCCAGTACCTCTTCGCGGCGACCATCCTCACGGGCGTGCTGCAACTCGCGTTCGGCTGGGCGGGGCTGGCGCGCTACCTCAAGTTCGTGCCGCGCCCGGTCATGACGGGCTTTGTCAACGCGCTCGCCATCCTGATCTTCCTGGCGCAGCTGCCGCAGTTTGCGGGCGAGGGCTGGCAGATGTACGCGCTGCTCGCTCTCGCCCTGGCGATCATCTACCTGCTGCCGCGCGTGTTCCGGGCGGTGCCCAGTCCGCTGGTCGCCATCGTGGTCGTGTCGCTGGTGGCCGTGTTCGCGCACGCCGACGTGCGCACGGTGGGCGACATGGGCCGCCTGCCCAGCACCCTGCCGCTCCTCAGCCTCCCGCAGGTGCCCCTGACGCTGGAGACGCTCGGCACCATCTTTCCGGTCGCGTTGACCCTCTCGCTCGTCGGACTCCTCGAGAGCCTGCTGACGGCGCAACTCGTCGACGAGCGCACCGACACCACGAGCGACAAGAACACCGAGTCGCGGGGGCAGGGTATCGCCAACGTCGTCACGGGCTTTTTTGGTGGAATGGCGGGCTGCGCCATGATCGGCCAGAGCATGATCAATGTGAGCAGCGGCGGGCGTGGGCGGCTCTCGACCTTCGTGGCCGGGGTCTTTCTGCTGCTGCTCATCCTGGTCATGCAGCCCCTCCTGGTTCAGATTCCGATGGCCGCGCTCGTCGCCGTGATGATCATGGTCAGCGTGGGCACCTTCGACTGGAACAGCCTGCGCACCCTGACCCGCGTGCCGCGCGGCGAGACGCTGGTCATGCTCGCCACCGTGGCCGTCACGGTCGTTACCCACGATCTCTCCAAGGGCGTGCTCGTGGGTGTGGTCCTCAGCGCCCTGCTGTTCGCGCGGCAGGTCTCGCAGCTCTCCAGCGTGTCGTACGGCGACGCCCCGGACGGCACCCGCACCTATCACGTCAATGGGCAGCTCTTTTTCGTCAGCACGCACGACTTCGTGCGGAGCTTCGACCTGACTGATCCGGCCGCTCCGGCCGTGCAGCGGGTCGTGATCGACATGACCGGCGCCCACCTGTGGGACGGCTCGGCGGTCGCGGCCCTGGACAAGGTGCGGGCACGCTTCGCGGCGCGCGGCCTGCCGCCGGAGGTGGTCGGCCTGAACGCGGCCTCCGAGACGCTGATCGACCGGCTCACGGCAGGCGGCCCGGCGGGCGGTCACTAGGGCCGTCCGTCAAACGGCCCAGAACCGCATAACGAGACTGGCCCCGATCACACGATCGGGGCCAGGCCTGGAGTTGCTGCAAGGGTGCTTCGTCAGGCCCGCCCCCACGGAGATGGACCCTTCGTCCTAGGCGACCCGTGACATGTGGTCGCCCGGAGCCGTTTCTCAGCGCAGCGAGGTGGCCTTCAGGCCGTTGCGCCTAATGATGTCCTTGAGGAGCTGGAGTTCCGCCTTCGTCTCGGGCGTTGCGCCCAGAGCCGCCGGGTGCAGTCCCTGTGCGCCCAGGGTGTCCGTCCCCGCGTAGGTCTTGCCGATGGGGTAGACCTGCTCTTCACCGGGGAGCGGCAGCGCTCCGCAGACGTTGAACTTCTGGGCCGGCATGGTCCCGTCCAGGAAGTACCGGGCGACCTGAAGGTCCACGCAGTCCGTGCCGTAGGGGAAGGCGGTGTGCTGGGCCTCGTCGTCCACGAACAGCATCTTGGCCGAGGGGAAGGCCTTCAGGGCCGCCAGGGCGCCCTCGGCCGGGGTGGCGGGGTCGTACTCGTTTTGCAGCAGCAGGATGGGCGGCAGGTTCGCCGGCACCTCGGGGCGGCTGGCCGTGGGCGCCGGCCAGTAGATCGCGCTCGTCTCCGTGTAGCTTCCGCCGATGAGCGGGTGGGCCTTGGCTTCCTGGTTGCCGAACTCGATCCACTTCTGGGGGTCTTTCTCCCAGGCGGTGTCGTTGTTCAGGATGGCGTTGAACACGGCGCTGCCGTAGCTCAGCTCGACCTGGGCGGGCAACTCGTTGACGATGGCCAGGTAGGTGTCCACCATCGTCAGGGCTTCTTGCTGCGCGGCGGCGTCCAGGTCGGGCAGGCCGGAGTAGGTCTGCTTGGCCACGAGGTCGGCCAGCGCGGCGTTGTCCTTGACCTCGGGGTTGGCCTTCACCACGGCCGCGAAGCCGCGCGCCGCCACGAGTTGCAGCGAGATATTGGGAATGCTCTGGTTGGAGTACAGGTTCTGGATGATGTTCGCGCCGCTGTACTGCTGGAGGGTGAATTTCAGGGCGCCGGGGAAGGCGTTGTAGACGGCGTATACGTCGGTGGCCGTCTTGCCCAGGCCGAAGACGTCGTCGTGGCGGGCGGCGTAGGCCAGGGCCACCTCACGGAAGGCGCGCTCGAAGCCCATCGGTTGAAGGTTGAACGAGTCCTGGAACGTGCCCGCAAAGGCCGTGTTGCCGTCGAGCAGCAGGCGGCCTGTGGATTCCGGGAAGCGCCGGGCGTACCACGACCCCAGCCAGGTGCCGTAGGAATACCCAACGTAGTTGAGTTTCGCGTCGCCCATGAGCTGGCGGGCGAGGTTCAGGTCGCGCGCGGTCTGGTCGGTGTTGATGTAGGGGGTGATGGGGTTTTTCAGGCAGCTCTGGGCGGCGAGGCGGGCGTTACGCAGCATCGCGCCGATGTTCTTCTCGCTGCGGTCCTCGGAGGGGTACTGCTCGGGCGAGGCCAGTTCGTTGGAGCCGCAGGTGTAGCGCGAGCTCTGGCCCGTGCCGCGCGGCGAGAAGCCCACGAGGTCGTAGCCGTCGGCCAGGGCCTTGAGGGCCTGGCCTGCCGGGGTCTTCGTGTCGGCCTGATTCCACAGGTAGCCGTAGATGGCCCCGAAGAGCAGGCCGTCGCCGCCGGGGCCGCCGGGGTTGAAGAAGATGGCGCCCTTACGCGCGGCGGTGTCGGCGGCCTTCACGCGCAGCATCGAAAAGCTCATGGTGCCCCGGTCGGGCCGGTTCCAGTCGAGGGGCACCTGCACGTCGGCGCACTGGATGCGCGAGCCGACTGCCCTAATCACCTGCTGGTAGGGCACGAGGGTGGGATCGCAGGTGGTCCAGTTGAGCTGCTGGCCGGTGAACGACGCCAGAGGGTCTTCCGGCGTGGGCTCGGGGGTGGGCATCGTCGAGCAGGCGCCGAGAAGCAGGAGGCCGCTCAGTAGGGGCAGGGTCGTGAGGGTACGCTTCATTGCAACCGGACCATAGCACCGCCCCTGACTTCGTGCGGGAAGAAATGAGGACGGGACAAGAAGCGGGCGCCGGCCACCCCGGACAGTCTTCATGTGCCGCCTTGACCTCGAATGGCAGCAGTCGGCCCTGGCCTCTCAGATGGAAAGGCCAGGGCAGATTTTCCTGCTACGCCGGGCGCAGACGCCGCAACAGCCCGAAGGTCGGTCCCCCCAGCGCGGCGACGAGGGCCGCGCCGATCAGGGCGAGGAGCAGCGCGGCGCGCAGGCCCCAGTGGTCGGCCGCGAACCCGATGATGGGCGGCCCCAGCAGGAAGCCCGCGTACCCGATGGTGGCGACCCGCGCGATCCCGCGCCCGGCCAGCGCGTGCCCGGCGACCCCGTACATCACCGGGACCACGTTGCTCAGGCCCAGGCCCGCCAGCGCGAAGCCTGCTCCGGCCAGCACCGGGTCGCGCGCGAGCAGCACGAGCGCCATGCCGGCGGCGGTGAGCAGCGAGCCGCCCCGCACGATGAGTTCCTCGCCCAGCCGCGCGCGCAGCCGGTCCCCGAACCAGCGCCCCAGCGTCATGGCCGTCACGAAGGCCGCGTAGCCCCAGCCGGTACTCGCCGCGCCCAGCACGTCGCGGAAGTACAGCGCGGCCCAGTCGTAGTTGGCCCCCTCGGCGAACATGCCCAGCGCGCACAGCCCGCCCAGCAGCAGTGTGGCCGTGCCCAGTGCGGACGGCGTGGCCGCCGGGTTGCCGGCCTGTTTCTCTGGGGCGTCGTCCGGGTGCGCGGCAGCGTCGGGCAGCATAAGCCGGCCGACGATCAGCGCGGTCAGGGTGGTCAGGGCCACCACCGTCAGCACGTGCGCCAGCATGGGTACGCGCCCCAGCAGCGCCGTACCCACCAGCGCCCCGACCACGCCGCCCAGACTGAAATAGGCGTGCAGCCGGCTGATGATCGGGCGGCCCAGCCGTTTCTCGACGGTGACCCCCTGCGCGTTCATGGCCACGTCCAGGCAGCCGTTCAGCGCGCCGAGCAGCGCCAGGGACAGCGCCAGCGTGATCAGCGACGGCATGAAGAAGGGCACGGCCAGCGACAGCATGGTCAGCACCGCTGCGACCGCCGTCACCCGGTCGCTGCCCCAGCGCGCCGTCCAGCCGCCGGTAAAGGGCATGGTGGTCAGGCTGCCCAGCCCGAAGGCCAGCAGCGCCGTACCGATCTGGCCCTGCGACAGTTCCAGCCCGTCGCGCACGCCCGGAATGTTCACTGCCCAGGTGGCGAACAGCGCCCCGTTGATCAGAAAGACGGTGCTCACGGCCAGCCGGGCACGCTCGGCCCCCGGCGCGGCGGAGGTGGGGGACAGGGTGACGGGCTGACTCATGGCGAGACCTCGGGGCAGGGGAGAGGGCGGCGGGACGAATGCCCGACTTAATCGTTTCAGATTACTGAGCGGTACGCTAACATGCGTCCATGTCTTCTGCCAAGTCGCCGGCCGGGCGCGTGACCCTGCGCGACCTCGCCCGCACCCTGGGCGTGTCGGTGGCGACCGTCAGCAACGCCTACAACCGCCCCGACCAGCTCTCGCCCGAACTGCGGGAGCGCGTGCTGCAGGTAGCGCGCGAGCTGGGTTACGCCGGCCCCGACCCCCTGGCGCGCAGCCTGCGCCGGGGCCGCAGCGGGGTGATCGGCGTGGTGTACGACGCGCCGCTGGACTACGCCTTCGCCGATCCGGCGGCCGCGATCTTTCTGGGGAGCCTCGCGCGGGTCATTCAGCAGGGCGGCCTGAACCTGCTGCTGCTCGCCTGCGCGCAGGACGCCGCCCCGGTGCGCGGCGCGGGCGTGGACGGGTTCGTGGTGTACTGCGCAGCCGAGGGCAGCGAGCTGCTGGGTGCCGTGCTGGAGCGCGGTCTGCCGACCGTGCTGGTCGACCAGCAGTCGCAGCCCCAGGCTGCGCGGGTGGGGATTGATGACGTGGGCGGAGCGCGGGCGGCGGCGGCCCACCTGGAGGCGCACGGGCACCGCCACATCGGGGTGTTGTGCCTGGAACTCGGTCCCGATCCCCGGGCGGGCGAGGTGAACGCCGACCGCGAGGCCCAGCTCGCGTACTACACGACGGCCGAGCGGCTGCGCGGTTACCGCCAGGGCGCGCCCGGCGCCGCGCTGTACCTCGCTGAGACCGAGCAGAACACCCGCGAGGGCGGCGAAGCCCAGGCGGCGGCGCTGCTGCGCGCCCACCCCGAGATCACGGCGCTGCTGTGTATGAGTGACGTGCTGGCCCAGGGCGCCCTGCGCGCCGCCGAGGGCCTGAAGCTGGCGGTACCCGGCGACCTGAGCGTGGTCGGTTACGACGACCTGCCCGGCAGCGCCGCGCTCGACCTCACGACCGTCTGGCAGCCCACCGCCGACAAGGGCGAGGGCGTGGGGCGCGCGCTGCTGGCCCTGCTGGCCGGCGAGGAAACGGCGGACGTGTCCCTCCCCACCCGCCTGAGCGTGCGCGGAAGTGTGGGACCGGCGCCTGTGCAGGCCGCTGCCCTGAGCGACTGAAACGGCCCCCTGCGTTCCTGCGCCGCGCTACCCTGGACCCATGAAACTGCTGGTGGTGGGCGGAGCGGGGTATATCGGGTCGCATACGGTGCGGCAACTGAGGGCGGCGGGACACGAGGCCGTGGTGCTGGACAACCTCAGCAGTGGGCACGCCGAGGCGCTGCCGGAAGACGTGACCCTGGTGCAGGCCGACCTGCTCGACCCGGAGGCCGTCAAGGCGGCCCTGAACGCGCACCAGCCCGACGCCGTGATCCACTTCGCGGCGCTGATCGAGGTGGGCGAAAGTATGCGCGCGCCGGGGCGCTACTACCGCAACAACGTGGTAGGTAGCCTGAATCTCCTCCAGGCCATCGTGGAGACGCGCAAGATCCCGCTTGTATTCTCCTCGACGGCGGCCGTGTACGGCACCACCGACGCCGTGCCGATTCCCGAAGACGCGGAGATGCAGCCTGAGAGCGTGTACGGCGACACCAAGCTCATGACCGAGCGCATGATCCACGCCTTTCACGTGGCGCACGGCCTGCCCTACACGGTGCTGCGCTACTTCAACGTGTGCGGGGCCTCGCCGTCCGGCGACATCGGCGAGGCGCACCCCAGCCAGACCCACCTCATCGAACTGGCGTGCATGACGGCGCTCGGGCAGCGCGAGAAGATGATGATCTTCGGCGACGACTACCCCACCCCCGACGGCACCTGCGTCCGCGACTACGTGCATGTGCAGGACCTCGCCGACGCGCACGTGTTGGCCGTGGAGGCGCTGCACAAGGGGCAGCACGCGGCCGCGACCTACAACGTGGGCCTGGGCCACGGCTTCTCGGTGCGCGAGGTGCTGGACGCCGTGGACCGCGTGGTCGGTACGCCCCTGACGCGCGAACTCGCGCCGCGCCGTGCGGGCGACCCGCCCCGCCTCGTCGCCGACGCCTCGCGCATCGTGGCCGACCTGGGGTTCGCGCCGCAGTTCACCGACCTCGACGAGATCGTGCAGACCGCCTGGGACTGGCACAAGGGCCACCCGCACGGCTTCAAGAGGTAAGTGGGGCTGTTTGCCGGCCCCAGGCCTCGCTCCAGAGTCTGTCCTACCCCCCCGTTCCCGGCGCTCGCCTGACCCAGAAGCGCATCGGCTTGGGGGTCTCCTCGCCGCCCGGCGTACCCACATCCGGCCAGCTCATCTCGGTCTGGAGGTCGGGGCACTCGGTGTAGCCGCGCGCGCGCCAGAAGGCGTCGAGCGGCCGGTAGTCGGCGGGCCGGGACGGGTGGTCCTGCGGACGCTGCACGGCGCAGAAGGCCGTGACCGGTAGACCCAGGGCGCGGGCGTGCGCCTCGCGCAGGTCGAAGAACCGGTGGCCCGCGCCCTGACCCCGGTACTCGGGCAGGAGGACGCTCTCGCCCAGATATAGCACCTCACTTGGCCGGAACTCGCCGCTCTCCTCGAAGGGCCGGCGGACCTCGGGGGTCTCGTGCACCAGCGGCAGGGCGGTGCTCGCACCCACCACCCGTCCGGCGTCGCGCGCCAGGGCCACGAAGGCGCCGGGCGCGGCAACGTAGGTGCGCAGGTAGCGTTCCTCGTAGGCGGGGTCGCCCCCGTACAGGTACGGAAAAGCGCGGAAGACCTCGCTGCGCAGCCGCGCGAGGTCGGGCAGGGCGGCGGCCAGCGTGTCCCCGGTCGCGGCCGTGATCTCCAGCGGCCCGGCCACCGGTCTCAGCCTCCGACCTGCCGGGTCCAGTCGGCCAAGTTGTAGTAGTTCGTCACCCGGGCGATCAGACCGCCGCGAATCTCGAAGAAGGCGCCGACCGGCAGCACGTAGCGCTGGCCCGCCGCCTCGGGCAGGCCGGCGTCGGTGCGCAGGTATTCGCCGTGAATGACGAATTCGGCCGCCGCACGCTCGCCGCTGGGCGCCGCCATCACCACGAGGTCACGTGCCTGTTCGCGGTAGTGGGCGTCCATCTTGTCCAGAAAGGCGGCGAAGGCGGCCCTGCCGGTCTGGGTCTCGCCCTCGTTGACGTCGTGGCGCACGTCGTCGGTGAGCAGGGCCAGCATCCCGGCGCTGTCACCAGCGTTGAAGGCGGCGTAGTACCGCGTGATCAGGTCCGGCGTTGAGGTCGTCACCGCGTCAGCATAGGGGCTACGCTCCGGGATTGAGGGAGCAGAGATTGGGGGCATTTCAGAACATTTTCCCCCCTGGATTTGCTCTGTCCAGAACTTGTTAGGAGATTCGTCGCTCAACAAAGCAAAGGACTGGAAAAAGGACGTTCTCACCCACCTGCATTTGCTCCTGAAACGTTTTCGCGGCAGACTGTGACTCAAGCAGAATTTCTATCTTCTGCACAGCTCAGACATGACTTTGCGGCGGCCCCCGGCGATGTCCGGCCGGACCGCCTTTCAACGAACTTTTTCAAAGAACTGGCCCCACCGAGAACTTGGCGACGAAGGAGTCCCGCTGTGAATCCCATGCGTTACATCATTACCCGGTCATGCCTGCAAGAAGGCAGCATGCGCCTGCTGAAGTACAACGAAGCCCTGTTTCCGGCCAGTGGTCCGGCGACCTTCGTGGATGACCGGGGCGAGGAATACGCCGTGCAGATCGACCGCGATCAGCTGCGCGTGCTGGGCCTGGGACGGCTGTTTCACCGCCACAACCTCGGCGTGAACGACGTGATGATCGTGACGGCGCTGGAAGCCGGCCGCTACGCCGTCGAGACGGTCGTCAAGCCCTATGCCCAGGCCCCCGCGCCCCAGCGTGAGGCGGCTGCCTCCGCGTCGCCCGAGACCCGCCGCGTGGTCGTGTCTAGCACCCCCCACGTCCGGGAGGTTCGTACCCAGCAGGTGCCGGGCGCCCAGGCGGCTCCGGCCGCGGCCGCCCCCCAGACCCAGCCGGCGCCCGCCGCTGCTCATACCCCCGCGGCGCAGCCGGTGTCTGCTCCGGCGGCCTCCGCTCAGGACCGGTCTGCTCCGGCGCCCGCGTCCGGCGCCCCGGCCGAGGCGGCGCGTCCCGAGAAGCGCGGCGCGCCCGTGGCCGTTCAGCCGCCGGCGCCGGATGCGGGCCGCGCGGTGGCCGCGCCCGTGGCCCTGGGCGACAGCGACGAGGACCACGTCTCGGAATTCGCGCGCCTGAGCGGCTACCGCCTGGAATTCCCAGCGCCGGGCCTGATGCGCCTGAAGGCCGATCTGGGGCCGCAGTACGGCTATTCCGTGCTGCTCGCCACGAGTGAGGCGGCGGCCCGGCAGACCGAGTGGACGGCCGGCAGCGACGACCACCACCTGCTGCTGTGCGCCGAGACGCAGCGCCCGGCCGGATACAGCCGCCTGACCCGCGAGGCCCTGGGCGCCCTGAGCGAGCACGCCCGCTTGGCTCCCCTGAGCCCGGTGGACCTGCGCGGCTACTGGCGCGCCGGCGACGTGGACCTGGACAGCGCCGCCAGCGTGGCCGAACTGGTCAGTGCGCACCTCGCGCAGCGCGGCACCTTCAGCTTCGTTCTTCTGACCCTGGCGCAGCAGCCCGCGCACAGCGTGGTCAGCGTGCCGCGCCTCGCCGAGCGCCTGGGCAGCGGCGTGAACACGGCCGAGCTGAACACGGTCCTCGACACCCTCACCCGCGCGCCCTTCCTGGCCCTGACCCCGCTGCCGGGCGGCCAGTACCTGCTGCGGACCGGCGTAGGCGACCTCCTCGGCGACCTCGCCGACTATGCCCAGGGCGTGCGCCGCCGCGTGCGGACCCCCGCAGGCGCCGGACAGGTGACGGTCTAACCCCCACAACCCCACGACGCTTCCACTCGCGCCGGGCGGCCTTCTCTAGACTGCCCTGGTGCCTACTGCTGTCCGTCCCACCCCGCCGCTCCCGGGCCTTACCGTGCGGCGCGCCGCGTTGCTCGGCTGGTTCGCGCGGGCGGGCCGGGCAACACTGCCATGGCGGCTGGGTGAAGCGGGAGCCCGCGATCCCTACCGGGTCTGGGTCGCCGAGATCCTGTTGCAGCAGACGCAGGTCGTACGTGGTCTGGAGTATTACGGCCGTTTTCTGAACGCCTTTCCGACTGTGGAGGCGCTGGCCGCCGCCCCCGAGGCCGACGTGCTCAAGGCCTGGGAGGGGTGCGGCTACTACGCCCGCGCCCGCAACCTGCGCCGCGCGGCCGGCGTGATAGTGCAGGAAGGTTTTCCGCAGGACTACGCCGGCTGGCTGGCGCTGCCCGGTGTGGGGCCGTATACGGCGGCGGCCGTGTCCAGCTTGGCCTACGGTGAGGCCCGCGCGGTTAACGACGGCAACGTGCGCCGAGTCCTGGCCCGCCTGTACGCCGAGGCAGTCCCCACCGACGCCTGGGTGCAGGCCCGCGCCGACGAACTGCTCGACTCCGCGCGCCCCGGCGACTGGAACGAGGCCGTCATGGACCTGGGAGCGACCGTGTGCACCCCGAAGGCGCCGCGCTGCTCCGAGTGCCCGTGGCGCGACTTCTGCGCCGCCTTCGCCTCGGGTACGCCGACCGCGTTTCCGGTTCCCAAAGTGCGCGCCGCCGTGCGCGAGGTGCGGGCGGTCGCCGTGATCGCCGGTGACCTGCGCGAAGCTGTGCTCGAGCGCCGCGAAGGTGCGCTGCTGGGCGGCCTGAGCGGCCTGCCGACCGAGGAACTGGCGGCCGCAGAGGCGCCGGCCGCCGGGCTGGCGCGCCTGTGCGCGCGGCTGGGCGCCGTGCCGGGCGCACACCTCGGCACCGTCGTCCACGCCATGACCCACCGCCGGGTCATTCTGGAGGTCTACGCCGCGCAGTCGGACGCCGCGCGCACGCCGGTCGCGCGGGCGGCCCTCTCGCGGCTGGACCACAAGGCGCTGGCGCTGCTCGCGCCGTGGCAGGCCGGCCTGTTCGGGCCGGAGTAGGGGCCTGGCCGCCGGCGGGACGGGGAGTTTTCCACCTTTAGGCGCACGTCCCGGCCTGCCGCGCGCGGTACACTCGGGCGCGTATGGTCAGGACGCCCCTCAAAACTGCGCTGCGGACCGCGCAGAAGACCCGCACGGCGGCGCGCGGCGCCCTGCTGTGGGGGTACGAGCAGCGGCTGGCGCGCGAGGTCCGCGCGCACGGTCGCCTGCCCCGGCACCTGGGACTGATTCTCGACGGCAACCGCCGTTTTGCCCGCGCCGCCGGGATGCAGCGCGAACTGGGACACACCATCGGGGCCGACAAGGCGCACGAGGTCTTGCAGTGGTGTCTGGAACTGGGCATTCCCGCCGCGACCATCTGGGTGCTCTCGACCGACAACGCCGGGCGCAACTCCGAGGAACTCGCGCACATCCTCTCGCTGCTGGAAAAAGAGGCGCGCAATCTCGCCACCGACCCGCGCATCCATGCCAACCGGGTGCGGGTGCGGGCCATCGGGCAGCACAGCGCTTTTCCGCCGAACGTGCTGGCCGCCCTGGAAGACCTGGAGCAGAAAACGGCCCACTACGACGGTATGCGCCTGAACATCGCCGTCGGCTACGGCGGCCGCGAGGAGATCGTGGACGCGGTCAAAGAGCACCTGCGCGAGCAGCAGTCGGCCGGGCTCACGCTCACGCAGGCGGCCGATACCCTGACCCCCGAGCACATCAGCGCGCATCTCTACGCCGCCGACATTCCCGATCCCGACTTCATCATCCGCACCAGCGGCGAGATCCGGCTCTCGGGCTTCATGCTGTGGCAGAGCGTCTATAGCGAATACTACTTCTGCGACGTGTACTGGCCCGGGTTCCGGCGCGTGGATTTCCTGCGGGCCCTGCGCGACTTCCAGGGCCGCGACCGCCGTTTCGGCAAGTAGCAAGTAGGACGCCGCCTGGACTGGCCGCCCCCGTAATCCTTAGCGCGGCTTGAGGCTCGCCGTCTGGTCGAGGTTCAGGATCAGCCGCACCTGCACGCCGCCCCGGCGCAGCGTCATGTTCAGCCGCGTCTGCTGGCGACTCTCCGCGGTGTCCGGCAGGCCGTCGCGGCGGTAGCTGGCCGAGCCGCTGGCGCTGAGGGAAATCAGCTCGGCGCTCACGGCCGGGCGCTGGGGGCCACCCGCTCCCCTCAGCGTCCAGGGTCCGGCGGCGGCACGTGTGCCGAACAGGAATTCGCCCCGCGGTCCGGTGCCCCGGTAGGTGGCCGTGGTGGTCACGGTCAGCAGCTCACTGACGGCCTGCTCCAGCGGGCCGCTGAGGGACGGTCCGAGCAGGTCGCTCAGCAGGGTCTGGAGGTCCGCCGCGGCGACCGTGGTAGAGCTCTGCCCCGGCACGAGCGGCGCGCCGTAGAGGAACGCGGCGCCGTAGTCGGCGGCCAGCGCCAGGATGTCTGGGTCATCCAGCGCCGACAGGGCGTGGTCGAGCTGTGGGTCGGCACTCGTGAGGGTCAGTCGGCTGCCCTGTCCCGCCGGGCTGAGGTCCTGGGAGAGGCGGAAGGTGAAGGCCGGGCGGCTCTGGATGAGGGTCGTCACGAGGCTCACGCTTCCGTCCGGCCGGCGGCCGACGACCCGGGAGAACACCTTGCCGGTCCGGGTCCGGCTGCCGGTCAGGCCCGTGAACGTGCGGCGGGCGGCGTTCAGGTCGGCCTCGGTGGCGCTGCCCGCTGCGGCGGCGCTCACCTGCACGTCCACGACCGAGAGGCGGGCCGTGAAGGTCGTGACATGTTCGGTGCCTGCTCCGGCCGGAGCCCGGACACTCAGGACGGGTGGGGGACGGACCTGCGCCGCGCCGGCCGCGGCCGCAGTCGCCGTCTGGGCCAGGGAACTGCCGGCAGAAGGCGAGACCAGCAGGAGGGCGCACAGCAGCAGGCGGCCGGGTCGGTGGCGGGTCATGCCGCAGGTACGCGGGCTGGGGGCCGGGCGTTGCGGAGCCGGTAAGGGCTGGGGGGGCTCGGCCTGGGCGGGGGGCGAAGGTGGGGGCAGCTTCTGCGCCCGTGGGGGGCGGTGTGGCAGAGTAGACGGATGACCGATTCCCTGTCCTTGCCGCAAGAACAACGGCGGCCCGACGCGCGGCTCGTGGGACTGCACGCCGAACGCGGCGATCCGCAGGCCCGCCTGAGCGCCGCCCTGGCCGATCTGGAAGAAGCCGACTGGGGCCTGCTGCTGGCCGGCGAGGCCGCGCTGGCCCGGCAACTCGCCGCGCTGCTCGGCCCCGGGACCCTGCGGGTGGACGGCCGCCTGGACGTAGGGCGCGCTGCGATGGCGGCGGCCGGACTGGCCGTGGCCGACCTGCACGGCGACCTCGCGGGTGCGCGCGCCGTGTGGCTGCTCGAACCCGACGAGCGCATTCTGGAGCGGGCGCGCCGGGCGTGCGTGCGCGTCATCGTGGACGGCACGCTGGCTCCCGGCGGCGGCTGGCCCCGGCGCGGCGCCGACTACGTGGTGTACCGCGACGGCGTGACCCTGTGCGGTCATCTGGACGCGCCCTTTGCGGCTCTGTTCGGCACCGGCGAGACGCCCCACAGCGCGGCCCCCGCGCCGAGCGATCTGGGTGTGGCGCTGGCGCTGCGTGACGTGGCGACCCTGCCGCTGCGGCTGGCCCGCGCGGCGCGCACGGTGGTCAGTCTCACCGAACGCCTGGGCGGCGCGGCGCGCCCCGCCGGTCCCACGGCCCTGCTGCTTGCCCCCGACGCCGCGCCCGATTCGCTGAGCGTCCCCGGCGGCGTGCTGGCGGCCACCCGCCATGTGCCCGACGGCCTGCTGCTGACTCCTGGCCTGGAAGATACCAGCGCTGTGCTCGCCAAGCTGCGTCCGGGCACGTCCGGGGCCGGCCGGGCGGGCGGCAGTGAGCGGGCTTCGGCTTCTCAGGCCGCGCGCTCTCCCGAGCAGACCCCGCCGTCCCCCCAGACCGAGCCAGCAGCCGAGACAGCCCCCGAGGAGCCGCGCTTCGGGCGTGAGGTCCGGCGTGACCGCGACGACCGCCGCCGTTTCGAGGGGCGCCGCGACGAGCGCCGCCGCTTCGACAACCGCCGCGACTTCAGCCGTTTCCCGGAGGGCCGGGGCGAGCGTCCCCGCTCCGACCAGCCGCGCGCCGATCAGCCTGGGGCCGAGCAGGCGCAGCCCGACACCGCCCGCGCCGACTCGGACCGTACGGGGTCCGGCCGCATGGACTCCGGCCGGGCCGAACGCGGCGCGGCCGGGCGCCCGCCGGCCGACGATCTTGAGCGCTTCACCTTTGAGGCGGCGCCCGGACAGGAGGCCGTGCCGGCTCCGGTCGCGCAGGCCGCCGAGGCGGCGCCCCAGGACGAGGGGGAGACCTGGGAACCTGAGATCGTCTACAGCTCGCTGGAGCAGCCGCCCGTGCCGCTGACCCACACGGTGAGCAGTGGTCCCGACGCCCCCGACGTGACCCCTGCCGAGGCCCATGGCAGCGAGCATTACGAAGAAGTGAACGCAGCTGCCCCGGCACAGTTCCGGCAGGCAGACGAGTCCAGCGCGCCGGCGGCCCAGCCAGCGCCGGCCGAGGCGCCGCTGGTGCTGGCGCCCGACCTCCCGGCTGCGGGCAAGGTGGACCCGGCCGCCGACCTGACCGACGAGCAGGCGGCCATCTACGCCCGGCTGCGCGAGTGGCGCAATGCCGAGGCCAAGCGCCAGGAGATCAGCCGGTTCATCATCGCCAGCAACGCCACGCTGGCCGAAATCGCCCGGCGCGTTCCCTACACGCCCGAGGACCTGCGCGCCGTGAAGGGCATGGGCCCCGAGCGCAGCCGCAAGTACGGCGACAAGATTCTGGACGTCGTGCGCGGCTGAGCCGCAAGCGGCGTGCGTCCAGAGGGCCGGCCTCCGTCACAGGGGGCCGGCCCTTCGCTGCTTTATGACGGTTCCCTACTGGTCCGGGCCGTAGCGCCCTTCGCCGGGCAGGTCGGTCTCGTCCTGCACGGCCTGGGCCACCCGGCGCGCGAGCGTGAAGTCCACGGCGCCGTACCAGCCCTGCTCGAGCGCGCCGCCGCGCTCGCGGTACACGCACAGGGTGGGGCCGGCGGCGCAGGCCCCCAGACAGCCGCTTTCGGTGAGGCGCACCGTGCCGCCCGTTTTGTAGTAGGCCAGGGCGCCTTTTTCCAGCGCATTCCACAGCGCCGTGTGCAGTAGCCGAGCGCCCCGGGCTTGGCAGTTCGGGCCCTGGCAGAGCAGCAGGTGGCCGCGCGTGGGGAAGTAACGGGGGGGCATGACGCCGAGTAGAGCACCTGACCCCCGAATACGGCGAGTGGGAGGGAACGGGCAGGCCGGGCCTTGTCCTAGTCCTCCGGCACCACCAGCAGGCGGCCGGCACCCGGCAGGACTTGGACGCGCACGCCGTAGGCCGCCTCGACGTGTTCGGGGGTCAGGACGTCCCTGGGCACCCCGGTGACGAGCACCTGCCCGGCGTGCAGCAGGGCCAGGCGGTCGGCGCGGGCGGCGAGGTTCAGGTCGTGCAGCACGGCGACCACGCCCAGGCCACGCGCCGCCTCGCGCTGCACGGCCCGCACGACCTCGAGGGCATAGGCGAGGTCGAGGTGGTTGGTGGGTTCGTCGAGCAGCAGAAACTGGGGTTCGGCGGCCAGCGCGCGGGCCAGCGCCACCCGCTGCGCCTCGCCGCCTGAGAGCTCGGAAACCCGGCGTGCCGCGAACCTCCGCGTATCGGTGCGTTCCAGTGCAGCTTCCACCGCCGCCTCGTCGGCCCCGGTCCAGGGCGAGGTGGGAATCAGACCCCACTTCCAGTCGCCCGCGCCGCGCCCTAGGGCCACCACATCCCGCACCCGCGCGCCGCCGGGCAGCGCCTCGCCCTGGGCCAGATACGCCAGCCGGCGCGACCGCTCGGCGCGGCTCCAGGCCCCCAGAGGCCTCCCGGCGAGGCGCACCTCGCCCGCCTCGGGACGGCTCAGGCCCAGCAGCGCGCGCAGCAGGGTGCTCTTGCCCGCGCCGTTGGGGCCGATGACGGCCGCGAACTCGCCCGCCCGGAAGGTCAGGTCGGCGCCGCGCACCGCCGGGAACTGCCCGGCCCGGACGTGCAGGCCGCGCGCCTCCAGGGTAGGGGCCCCTGGGGCAGGCGCCTCAGTCATGCCGCCCCCGGCGCAGCAGCCACAGGAAAAACGGCCCGCCCAGCAGGGTGGTCACGATACCCACCTGCGAGAGCGGCGTGGTGCGTGCCAGCAGGTCGGCCAGCACGAGCAGCGCCCCGCCCAGCAGCGCCGAGAAGGGCAGCAGCGCGCGGTGCCCCGGCCCGAAGACCAGGCGCGCGACATGCGGCACGATGAGACCCACGAAGCCGATGATCCCCACGTACGCGACCGCGCCCGCCGTGGCGAGGCTGGCCGCCACCACGACGAGCAGCCGCAGCCGCTCGACCGGCACGCCCAGGCTGCGGGCCGTAAGGTCGCCCAGTTGCAGCGTGTCCAGGGCGCGGGCCAGCAGCATCAGCGCGCCTGCCCCCAGGCCCACGTAGGGCAGCACGGTCAGCACGTCGCGCCAGCTGCTGAAACCCAGATCGCCCAGGGTGTAGGCCAGCACCTGCCGGGCGCGGTCCTCGCCGCGCAGGATCAGGGCGGTCGTGCCCGCGCTCGCCACGCTGCCCACCACCACGCCCGAGAGGATCAGGCGGGTGGGCGCGAACCGGCGGCCCTCACGCGCCAGCGCCAGCGTCAGGCTGACCGCGCCCAGCGCCGTGACGAGCGCCGCGACCGGGATGAGGCCGCGCGCCCAGCCCCCGACGATGGCGACCGTGGCCCCCAGCGCCGAGCCGCTCGCCGCGCCGAGCAGGTACGGATCGGCCAGCGGGTTGCGGAACACGCCCTGAAAGGCGGCGCCGCACACGCTCAGGCCCGCGCCCACGAGCACGGCCATGACGACCCGCGGCAGCCGCAACTGCCACACGATCACGTCGTCGCCGATCAGGGGTTGTCCACTCAGGCCGCGCCACAGGGCCGCGAGCACCTCGCCCGGCGAGATGACCACGCTGCCAATGCCGGTGCCCAGCACGACGGCGACCAGCAACAGCGCCAGCAGCCCCGCGACCTGCGCGGCGCGGGTCCAGGGACGGCGGGCGGGGGCGGGCGGTTCGGGGAGGGCGGCGCTCATGCCCCCAGGTCCGGCACGGAGAAAGTCAAGGCCGGATCAGTGCCGCGGGAGCGAGAGCCGGTCGAGTTCTTCGCCCAGCGCCGCCGTGACGGCCTTGATCCCCCCGCGTGCCGGCAGAGGCTCGCCGAACCGCACCACCCAGCGCCGACCCTCGCGGCACAGACCCACCGGCAGGATCGGCGCGCGCGCCTTGGCGGCGATGAGGGCCACGCCGCCGTGCAGTTCCTGGCCGCCGCGCGTGCCCTCCGGGAAGATGCCCACGGTGCCGCCCTGCGCCAGGATGCGCAGGCTGTTGCGGATGGCGCCCACGTCGTTCGTCTCGCGGTCCACGGGAAAGCTGCCGCCCGCCGAGATGATCGGGCCGATGACCGGGCCGAACAGTTCCTTTTTCGCCATGAACTGCAGAAATCGCCCCGGCGGCAGCGCGCGCGCCACCAGGAAGGGGTCCAAGCCGCTGACATGTTTGGCCGCCACCACCAGGGGAGTGCCCGGCGCGGGGACGTGTTCGCGGCCGTGGACCTCGACCCGCATGCCGCGCAGGTACACCGGCAGGTGCGTGACGGCCAGGACCAGGTGGTACACCACCGGCACCACACCCGGCACGTCGCCGGGGTCGGCGGGGGGTGGGCGGGTGGGGGGCGCTGCGGAGCGGGACTCGGCCGGGGCAGGCGTGGTGCCGGCGCCGGCGTCCGCCGGAGAAGGGGCCGCGTCGTTCATACCCCGGAGCATACGCCCGCCCCGCCGGGGCCGTCGCCGCAAAAGGTCGAGACCGGCGCTCAGTCCTCCCCGCTGTCCTCGTCCGGGTCACTGGAGTCGCCGGCAGCACTGGGGTCGTCTGCGGCGCGTGCCGGGTCCCACCCGCCGCTGAGAGCGGCGCGCACCGCCCCGATCCGTGACTGACAGGCGGCGTAGGCCTCACGCGCTTCTTCCAGCAGCGGCAGCACGCGGTCGAGGTCGGCCTCGCCACCCTCGAGCTCGGCGGCGATGCGCGAGAGCCGGGCGTAGGCCTCGCGGTAGCTCAGGGACGGGTCGTTCGGAGACACGCACGCATGGTAGCCCCGCCGGGCAAAGGCAAAGGGGGCGCGGTTCACGGCGGGGCCGGCGACCCCTTTGACGGCGCGGCGTTTACCCTGGAGTATGTCTGCCGACCTTCCCGAACCTGCTCCGTCAGAGGCCCAGGCCTCCGAGTTCCAGCCTGCCGAGTACCAGCATTTCGACCTGACCGCCCTGCCCAACGCTGCGCGGTACAAACTGCTCGCCGCGTCGGTGGTCCCGCGTCCGATCGCCTGGGTCTCGACGGTCGGGGCAGGGGGAGCCGTGAACCTCGCGCCCTATTCCTTTTTCGGTCTGATGGGCTCGGACCCGCCCGTGGTGGCCTTCGCGCCGGGCAACCGCGTAGGCGGCTCGCCCAAGGACACGGCCCTGAACATCGGCTCCGGCGGCGAATTCACGGTCAATCTGGTGAGTTACGCGCTGGCCGGCGCCATGAACGCGACCGCCACCGACTTCCCGGCCGGCGAGGGCGAGCCGGCGGCGCTGGGCATCGCCCTGACGCCCGGCACGCAGGTCGGTGCGCCGCGCGTGACCCTGGCTCCCGCCGCCCTGGAATGCCGCGAGGTCCAGACCGTGACGATCGGCAACACCCGCATCGTGCTCGGCGAGGTGATCGGCCTCACCCTGCGCGCCGACGCGCTGCAGGACCCGGCGAAGTTCTACGTGGATACCGCCGCCCTGGACCTCGTGGGCCGCATGGGTGGCCCGAGCGCCTACACGCGCACCCGTGACCTGTTTCACCTCGCCCGCCAGAGCTACGCCGAGTGGCAGGCGGCCGGTGAGCCTCTGGCCCCCGCGCTGCTGGAAGAGCCGGACGCCCCTGAAATGGCCTAGGGCGTGGACGGGCCTCGGCGCAGGCCTGAGGGTGTGAGGCCCGGCCTACGGCGCCGGGACACTCAGGGCAGAGGCACGCCGCCAGCACGGTGCAGCGCATTGTCGGCCCATAGGTAACGGGCCCCCAGCGTGCGGTAGGGCGCCCAGGCCGGCGGCACGGCCGCCTGGGCCGAGGCCGGGTACAGCCGTGCGAGCCCCTGACGCAGCGCGAGGTCGCCGAAACTGAAGACGTTGGGCCGCGCGAGCCCGAACATCAGGAACATCTCGGCGGTCCAGCGGCCAATGCCCGGCAGCGCCGAGAGCTCCGCAATGATCTCCTCGTCACTCTGGCGGGACAGGTGCGCGAACTCGATCTGGCCGCCCAGCGCCGCGTCGGCCAGGGCGTGCACGGTCCGTACCTTGGCCCACGACAGGCCCAGCGCCCGCAGGTCCTCGCCCGCGGCGCGGCGTATGTCCACGGCCGTCACCTCGCCCAGAGCCGCGACCAGTCGGCCGTGGATGCTTGCCGCCGCCTTCACGCTCAGCTGCTGGCCGGTCACGCTGCGTACCAGCGTGCCGAAGGGGTCAGGCGTCACGCCCAGTACCGGCAGCTCACCTACACGCGCGGTCACCTCGGCCATCACGGGGTCAAGCGACAGGTGGGCCAGGGCCCCGGCATGGTCGGTCAGGGGAGCCGGAACAGTCTGAGGAGGCACCTGCGCATCATCGCGCTCCGGGGCAATGGCCGCGCGTCCCTCTCGACTGGATGAAGCCGCTTCTTACCTGCCGCTCACCCCGGCCGCCCAGCATGACAGTATGAGAGTTCTCACCCCCGTACTCGCCGTTGCCCTGCTGCTGCCTGTGGCCTCGGCCCAGAGCCGCATCGGGGACGTCATCCTGACCCCCATTCCGGCACCCGCCCCGGCCCGCACCCTGCCGCAGAGCGAGCGCAGCGACGTGCCAGCCGGCTGGCAGGAGATCCTGGGCCGCGTGAGCGCGCCGCGCACCGTGAACCTGCCCGCCGGCAGCCGCGTGAATGTGATCGTGGACGACCCCACGCGCACCGGCGCGGCGCGGCAGGTCCTGCGCATCAGCTTTTCGGCGCCCCGCCTCAGCGCGCCCTACCAGATCGTGTTCAACCCCTCCCGCCTCGTACCGGGCCGCACCTACGGCGTGCGCTCCACGGTCACCGACCGCCAGGGCCGCGTGCTGTACGCCAGCACGGCTTACGCCCGGCTGCCGCAGGGAACCCGCACGGCGCTGAACCTCAGCGTCAGCCCGGTGCGCTGAGCCCCAGGTCTACGGCGGGCGGCCTACAGGTTCCACCCGCCCGCTACCTCGATCTCCTGTCCGGTCACGTAGTCGCTGGCCCGCACGAAATACAGCGCGGCGTCCACAAGTTCGGCCACCGTCCCGACCCGGCCGGCCGGAATGGCGCGCAGGGGCTGCGTCACGCTCGTCTCGACGATGCCCGGCGACACCACGTTCACACTGACGCCCTGCCCCGCGAGGGTGACCGCCAGGGCGCGTGAAAAGTTCAGCACGCCGGCCTTGGCGATCAGGTAGGGGGTGATGCCCGGCCGGGCCTGGAGGCCATGCGCCCCGGCGTACCCCAGGTTTACGATGCGGCCATAGCCCGCCGCCGCCATGAGGGGCGCGGCCTCCTGACAGGTGGCGACGGTCGCCAGCAGGTTGCTGCCCAGCATGTCGGCCCAGTCGGCGTCGGTGGTCTCCAGGAGGGGCTTGTGGACATAGTTGCCCACGTTGTTGACCAGCGCCGCCAGCCCCAGCCCCCCGAAAGCCGCGTGGGCCCCGCGAACCAGCCCGCGCGCCTGCTCCGGCACCCTCAGGTCGGCCTGAAAGACGTCGGCGGGCACGCCGGTCGCGCGGCACTGCCGGGCCGTCTCCTGCGCGTCGTCGGCACTGTCCCGGTAGTGCACGGTGACGGCCAAGCCCTCGGCCGCCAACGCGGTCGCCAGCCCCCGCCCGATGCCGCGCGCCGCGCCCGTGACGAGGGCGGTGCCCCGGGGCACGCTCACGGCGTCTCCCCGAGCTGCCGGGCGAGGTCGACCAGCGTGCGGGTATAGCTGTTGAGCGGGTACTCGGCCGCCGCTTCCAGCGGGACCCAGACCCACTCGGCGATCTCCTCGTTGGGCGTCACGTCGCTGCTGGCCGTCTGGGCAAAGAAGTCGGTCAGGAGCATGTGCGCGTCGGTGTGGAACTCGGTCGAGCGCACGGCTTCCTGCGTCTGGGCGTAGCGCAGCCCAGAAATCTCCAGGCCGGTCTCCTCGCGCAGTTCGCGGATGGCCGCCGCCTCCAGCGTCTCGCCCCACTCGACCTTGCCGCCCGGCACGCCCCAGGCCCCGCGCCACTTGGTCGTGCGGACGAGGAGGACCCGGCCATCCGGTCCCCAGACGAGCGCGCCTACACACACCACCGGCCTCTGCATAGGGCAGAGGGTAGCGCGGCCGGAGGTCCGGCAACGGGCTTCCATTCGTCTGGTCCCCGTGCGTTACACTCGCCGGATGACGGTCGGCAGCGGCGAGGAAGACAACATCGGGACGGAACCACACGCACAGGTCTGGACCCTGCCGGGAGGCCTGAGCGTCGCCTTCGAGCGCCGCGCCGGACCCGGCTTCGCCTTCGACCTGCGCGTGCCGGTGGGCAGCGCGCATGACCCGGTAGGCCAGGAGGGCGCGGCGGGCGTCCTGGAGGAATGGCTGTACAAGGGGGCGGGCGGGCGTGACGCGCGCGGCCTGCAGGACGCGTTCGACGACCTGGGGGTGCGCCGCAGCGGCGGGGTGGGACCCGAGGCGACCCGGTTCGGGGCCAGTGGCCTATCGGCCGACCTGCCGGCGGCCCTGGCCCTAGTGGCCGATGTAGTGGCCCGCCCTGAATTGCCCACCCACGAGCTGCCGGTGCTGCTCGACCTCGCGCGGCAGGACCTCGAAGGGCTGGAGGACAGCCCGCCTGACCTGCTGGCCACCGAGGCGCGCGCCCTGGCCTTCGCGCGCGCGCCGGGCGAGACCCGCGCCGGGTACGCGCACCCGGCCAGCGGCACGCCGGAGGGCCTGGAGGCTATGAACGCGGCGGGCCTGCGCGCCCACCTGGAGCGCTACGGGCAGGCCGGCAGCGTGCTGGGGCTGGTGGCCGATCTGGAGCCGCAGGCGGCGCAGGCCCTCGTGACGCGCACGTTTGAGGGCTGGCGCGTGGGTGAGGACTGCCCGGTTCCGGCGACCTTTCAGGGGGGCGGCCGCCTGCACCTGCCGCACCCCGGCGGCGAGCAGACGCACCTGAGCCTGAGCGCGCCGGGCGTGTCGCCCCGTAGTGCCGAGTGGCTGCCCTGGCAACTGGCCCTGAGCGCGCTGTCGGGCGGGGGCAGCAGCCGGCTGTTCGTGGCTGTGCGCGAGGAACGCGGCCTGGCCTACGCGGTCAGTGCCTCGCCGCTCGTGCTGGGCGGGGGCGGGTTCCTGAGCGCCTACGCCGGCAGCACGCCCGGCCGCGCGCCCGAGACCCTGGCGGTCATGCTGGGCGAGCTGGAGCGGCTGACCCAGGGCCTGAGCGCCGAGGAATTCCGGCGCGCGCACACCGGCCTGAGCACGGGCGTGGTGTTCGGAGCCCAGAGCCTGCGCGGCCGTGCCCACGCCCTGACCCGCGACCTCGCGCTGTTCGGGCGCGTGCGCAGCGTGCGCGGCCTGCGGGCCCAGATCGACGCCCTGACCCTCGGTGACGTGAACGACTTCCTGGCCGGCTACCACCCCGTGCGCGGGGCGACGGTGGTGACGCTGGGGCCGGGCGACACCTTCACGCTGCCGCCGTCCATGCAGGCCCAGCCCCCGCAGCCCCAGGCCGCGCAGGAGGTGGGCGCATGACCCGCCACGTCCTCCCCGGCGGCCTGACCCTGCTGCTGGAGCCCGACGCGCATGCCCAGAGCGTGGCGGCCGGCTACTTCGTGAACACCGGCGCGCGCGACGAACGCCCGGCCGAGATGGGCGCGAGCCACTTTCTGGAACACCTGATGTTCAAGGGCTCCGAGGTGCTTGACGCCGGCGCCCTGAACGAACGGCTCGACGATCTCGGCGGCCACTCCAACGCCTTCACGAGCGAGGAGGCGACCGTGTACCACGCCGCCGCGCTGCCCGAACGGGTGGGCGACCTGCTGACCACCCTGACCGAACTGATGCGCCCGGCCCTGCGCGAGGCGGACATCGAGCCCGAGCGCGGCGTGATCCTCGAAGAGATCGCCATGTACGCCGACCAGCCCCCCGTACGTGCCCAGGACGAGCTGCGTGCGGTGTACTGGGGCGCGCACCCACTGGGCCACCAGATTCTCGGAACACCGGAAACGGTGGGCGGGCTGTCGCGCGCCGCCCTGCTGGCGAACTGGCGGCAGCGGTACGGCGCCCCCCGCGTGACCCTGGCTGTGACCGGGGCCTTCGACGAGGCCGAAGTCCTGGCCTGGGCCACGCGCGAACTGGCCGGGTGGGCCCAGGAAGGCGGCGCCCTTCCGGAAGCCACGCCGCTGCCCACCCCGGCGGGCGGCGTGCGGGTCATCTCCGACCCCACGCTGGCGCGGGTACAAGTCGTCCTGGCTGCGCCGGGCCTGCCCACCACCCACCCGCTGCGCGAGGCCGCCGCCGTGCTGGCCGACCTCATCGGCGGCGAGAACGGCGCGCTGTACTGGGCGCTGCTGGACACCGGCCTGTGCGACGGAGCCGATCTCGGCCACCTGGACTACCGCGACGTGGGCGTGTTCGAGGGCGGCTTTTCCTGCGACCCCGAGCGCACCCAGGCGGTGCTGGACGCCTTCCGGGCAGTGCTGGCCTCGGCCGACAGCCTCATCACCGAGACGGGCGTGCGCCGCTCGGCGCGCAAGGCGGCGGTGTCCACCCTGCTGCGCGCCGAGACGCCGCAGGGCCGCCTGTTCGCCCTGGGCATGGAGTACCTGGCGACCGGCGAGATCCGCACGACCGCCGACCTCGCCGACCGCTTCACCGCCGTGACTCCCGGAGACGTGCGCGAGGTGCTGCGCCTGTGCCCCCTGGGCCGGCTGACGGTGGTGGCCCTGGGGCCGGTGGAAGAGCTGCGGTAGGAGGGGAGTGGGGGTGGAAAAACCTCAGCCGCTTGCTCCCCTGACCTGCCGAAGCCTCCCGACTCACGGCCCCCCTCGCGGCGTCCCCGCCCCGGTCCAGACGAGCCGTCGTGCGCGCAGCGCGCGGGCCACGTAGGCGGGCAGGGGATTGAGGCGTCACGAGGCAGGGCCGTGCGAGCCTGCCGACATCCGGAACGACTCTTGCCCAGTGCAACGCAAAGCTCCCAGCGAAAGGCGGGCGCTCAGCCCCGGAACCTACCGCCCCCGCCGCCGCATCACCCGCTGCTCCAGCAGGGTCACGAGGCTGTAGAGCGCCACCCCGAACAGCACGAGCAGCGCGATGGCCGCGAATTGCGTGGCCTTGTCGTAGTAGGTGCCCGCCTGCTGCACCTGAAAGCCCAGCCCGCGCTGGTTCGAGTCGGTGAATTCCCACACGACCGCGCCGATCAGCGCCAGGCTGGCCGCCAGCCGCAGGCCGCCGAGCATGACCGGCAGCGCGCCGGGCAGTTCCAGGTGCGTGAGCCGCTGCCAGAAGGTCGCCCGCAGGGTGCTGAACAGCTCGTGGTACGTGCGGTCCACCTCGCGCACACCGACGATCACGGCGATGAGAACCGGGTACAGCGCGCTCAGGGCCGAGACGATGACCGAGGGCAGCAGGCCGTAGCCCAGCCACGACACGAGCAGCGGCGCGAGGATGACGATGGGCGTGCTCTGCGACGCGACGATGAACGGGCTTAGAAAGCGCTCCAGCGCCCGCCAGCGGGCCAGCGGATACCCGATGAGCACGCCTGCCAGTGCGCCCAGCAGCGTGCCCAGCAGCGCCGTGCGCGCCGTGATCCACAGTGCCCCGAACAGCACGGCCTCGCCCGCGACCAGCTTGGCCCACACGGCGGCCGGGGTAGGCAGCAGCAGCGGCTGGTTCAGGCGGACGGCGGCGAGCTGCCACAGTCCGAAGCCCAGCACGATGGCGAGCAGCGGCAGTGCCCATGACACCCGTTCGGGCCGGCTGACCTCGGCGCGCAGCCGCGTGCTGTCGCCCACCCCCAGCACGCCGCGCAGGTGGGCTTCGAGGCCCTCGGTGTAGGCGCTCGCACGGCCCTCGCCCCGCGTGTCGAGAATCTCGACGATCCTGCCGCCGCGCAGCACCGCCACCCGGTCGGCCAGCCACACCGCCTCGCGGATCGAGTGCGTGACCAGGACGGTCGTGCGCCCGGTCTTCTCGTGCAGGTGGCGCAGTTCGGTGTTGAAGCGTTCGCGGACCAGGGCGTCGAGAGCGGCGAAAGGTTCGTCGAGCAGCAGCACGTCGCCGCTCTGGGCAATCGCGCGGGCCAGGGCGACGCGCGCCCGCATCCCCCCCGAGAGCTCGGCCGGAAAGTAGCCCGCGTAGGTGTCCATGCCCACCAGGTGCAGCGCCGCCGCCGCCGAGGTGCCGCCCCCACTGCCCAGGTCGGCGGGCAATTGGACGTTGCGCAGCGCCGTGCGCCAGGGCAGCAGGCGGTAGTCCTGAAAGACCAGCGCCGGATTCGACTCGATCGCCACCACGCCGCGCTCGGGGCGCAGCAGGCCCGCGATCACGCGCAGCAGCGTGCTCTTGCCGCCACCCGATGGCCCGATGAGGGCCAGGAACTCGCCCCGGCGCACGTCGAGCGTCACGTCGTCGAGGATCTGCTCGCCCCCCAGCCGCACGCAGACGTGCTCCAGCCGGATGGGCGAGTCGGCGGTGCCGGGCCCGGCCGTGCCCGTGGTCGGCGCGCTCATCCGGCCACCCCGGCGCGTGGCCGCCCCAGCGTATTCACCAGTACCACGCCCACGATGGCGATCAGGCCGCCGGCCACACTGACGAGGTGCGGCACCTCGCCCAGCCACAGCCACCCGATCAGGATGGCGAAGACCGGGCTGATGTACAGGAACGAGGTGGTCGTACTGGCGGGCACCCGCGAGAGCGCGAAGGTCCAGGTGAGGTACGCCAGCGCCGCCGGAAACAGCCCGATGTAGATGGCCGCGAGGTGCGCGCCCAGCGGCGCCGCGCGCAGCTCGGTCCCGAAGCCCGGCAGGAAGGCCAGCAGCGGCACGGTGCCCAGCAGCAGGCTCCAGACCGTGAAGTGCAGCGGGTTCATGCGCCGCAGCAGGGGTTTCTGAAACACGAAGTACACGCTGGTGAACAGCGCCGCCGCCAGGATCAGCAGGGCGCCGCGCGTGAAGTTCACGTTCTGGCCGCTGCCCAGCACGATGAGGGCCACGCCGCCCAGGCTGATCAGTGTGCCCAGCCACCCGACCCGGTTCAGGCGCTCGCCCCCGAACCGGGTCGCCAGCAGCGCCGTGATGACCGGCCCCGCCGCGATAATGAGGCTGGCGGTGCCGGCTGGCACACTCAGTTCGCCGTAGTTCAGGCACAGGTGGTACAGCGTGATTCCGAACAGGCTCAGGCCCGCGATGCGTGCTAGGTCGGCCGGGACCGGCAGCGGAATGCGTGTCACGAGCGCGAAGATTCCCAGGGCCACGCTCGCCACCAGAAAGCGGTACAGCGTGAGGTGGCCCGGCGAGAAGGCCTCCAACCCCGCGCGGATGCCCGCGAACGCCGACGCCCAGAACACGATGGTGACCAGAATGGCGCCCAGCGAGAGCGGATCGATGGCCTGAGGGCGGCGGGTCGGGGCGGCGTTCACCCCGGCAGGGTAGAGCATGGAGAAAGCGGAAAGTGGAGTGTGGGGCGCAGCAGGCCAGCGCCCCACCCGTCTGTTCTGGGGCCTATCCCGCCAGGAGCTTGAGCCGGGTGGGGCAACCCGCTGCTTCGCCGGCTGTCGTGGTCGCGCCGGCCGGCCCGGCAAGCTGCGCCCAGTCGCGGGTCACGGCTGCCTCGTCTCCCCGGCGCTCCAGCAGGTATTCCTGCACGCGGGCCATGCTCAGTTGGCCTCCGGGCACCCGCGCGGCCAGGGCTTCGGCTTCCTCTTCACTCCAGCCGGGCCAGAAGCGGCGCAGCATTCCGGTGATCTGGTCGCGGTCCGCGTTGCCGATAAGGAGATGCCGGTCGGCGCGGCCGGGGCGAATCAGGGCCGGGTCCAGCCCCACGAGGTCGTTGGTGGTCATGAAGGTCACGCGGCCCTCGCCCGCGGCCACGCCGTCCAGAGCATTGAGCAGGCCGTTGAAACTGAGCTTGACGGTCGGCGCGCGTGGCTCGCGGCCCAGGAACACCGCGTCTATGTCTTCGAGGAGCAGCAGCGAGCGGCGCGGCAGGCTGTTCAGCAGGCTGCCCAGGCGGTCGTCGCTCAGGTCAGGCGCGGCGAGGTTGAGCACGCACACGTTCAGCCCGGAGGCCCCCGCGAGCGCCGCGACCAGACTGCTCTTGCCGTTGCCGGGCGGGCCGTGCAGCAGGTAGCCCCGGCGGTACGGAATGCCCATACCCGCGTACCACTCGCGGTCGGCGAAGAAGCTGCGCAGGTCGCCGCACAGGTCCTCCAGCAGCGCCCCACCGTAGATCAGGGTTTCCAGCGGGCGAGCGGCGCGGCGCTCGGCCAGGGTCCAGCCGTCGTACTGAGGGATGTGAATCTCGACCCGGCCGTCGGCGCGCCCGGCCGTGAAGTCGTAGGCCTCGCGCAGCAGTTCCGGCACTGCGCCGCGCGCGCCGGCCAGCATCCGGAAGGTCAGGCTGTGCGCGTAGCCCAGGGTGTGCCCGCTCTGGCCCTCGCGCTTCTGGCGGCTGGGGCGCGCGAGCATCCAGTGGCCGCGGTAACGCAGCAGCACCTGCCCGCTCAGGGGCACGAGGCGCACGGTCACGTCGTCGCCGTCGCGGTCGGTGCCCAGGGTCAGGTTCTGGCCGCCCATCTGCTCGTTGAAGCGGGTCACGACGCCCAGGTGCCGCAGGTGCCGCCCCGTGGGCTGCGCCGCGAGCCACGCCGCCAGCCAGGGAAAGGCCGCGTCGTCGCCCTGCACCTCCAGGGTCAGGGTGTAGCGGCCCTTCAGGCGGCTCCAGAGCTCGGCGGGCAGGCTGCGGGCGTAGACCGCCAGCGCGCTCAGGGCCGCGATCATCAGGCCGCCCTGGGCCAGTTCGTTGTGGGCAAGGGTCTGGGTAACGGCGCCGCGCAGGTCGTGCCACAGGCTGCCCAGGGTGGTGGTCAGGTCGGGGAAGATGGTCATGGCAGGGTCCGGCCAGGGAAAGAGGCGCCCCAGCCGGACGCGGGGGCACCCCGTCAGGCGCCTCCGGAACTGGGGGCGCGGCACAAGGGAGGAGCGGACTTATGGCCTGTCGCGGCCGTATCCAGCGGTGCCCTCAGCCTAGAGGCTGCCCCTGTCCGCGCGCCTGAGCCGGCTGGCGGGGGCCACCGTGCGCCGGGTGGCCTAGTCCTGTGCGTGCCTAGCGACGCGCTGGCCGGGGCCGCTTCAGACCTGAACGCCGTGCAGCGGCAGCGTGGGTGCCAGCCAGAGGTGGCCGCTGCCCCGGTACACCTGCACGAAGCCCTCGCCGGTCTTGGCGCTGCCCAGCAGGCCACGCGAGCTGCGCTCCACGCTCATCTGGAGGCCGCCCGTGTAGGCCACGACGAGGTTGCCGTCCACCTTCAGCGTGTCGCCGCGCAGTTCCAGCACCTGAAATTCCTCGGGCGGTACCGGGCTCTGCAGGGCAAAGAGGCCCGAGCCGCTCAGCTTGGGCTGCACGCGGCCCTCGCCGCTACCGACCGCATTGGCAAAGCCGTGGTTCACGTGCCGCCCCACTGTCAGGTTGCCCACGCACGCGACGAAGGCCCCGTCGTCCACGATCAGGGTGTCGTCCTCCAGTTGCCCCAGCAGGAGGTGCTGGCGTGTCGGCTCGGTGTAGATGACGCCCTGGCCCCGGTAGGCCGTCTTGTACATGCCCTCGCCGGTCGCGGCGGCCGTCACGGCTCCGCGCAGGAATCCGCCTATGCCGCTGCCCCCGCCTGCATTCGCGGCCTGCATCTCCAGGTCGCCGCGCAGGTATTGCAGCGCCCCCGGTTCCAGCGTGGCCTCGCCCCCGGCGACATGCACTGCCAGTTGCCGCGAGCGCGGCGGGCGGCTCAGCGATTGGTGAAACCCGCTCAGGGGCTTTTCCAGCGGGGAAGCGGTGTATTCCAGCACTTCCATGCGGGTGTTGCCGAAACTCAGTTCGCGTTCTACCGAGGGTGTCCAGGTCCATTCCATGCCAGAGGGTACGCGCCGCGTCTGCACGGGGTTCCCGGACAGTGACCCCGGAGAGCGAGTGGGCAGCAATAAAAAATCCGCCCTTTCGGACGGTGATAAGAAAAATATAGCGCTGTATGCAGGGTCTGTCAAGCCCGATCAGACGACTGGGAAAAGTTCGGCCCAGACGGTACTTTCTGGAGGTCGGACGCCGGACTATACACACTGGGTAGAGGGTTGGGGGAGGGCGGACGAGGTACAGGAAAACTACCTCCCCTTTTGAGAACACAATAAAAATCCGCCCTCTTAGGCGGTGATGAGAAAAAGATATCGCAGTATGCAGGCCGTGTCAACTCTCCCCGGTGGGCCGGAAAAACCTGCGTCCAGTCGGCTTTTATCCCAGCAGAAACTTTGCCGGGAGATGCAGACCCTATGGACCGGGTAGGATATCGGACAGACCAAAACGAAAAATCCGCCCTCTCGGACGGTGATAAAAAAACTATAGCGCGGTATGCAGGCGGGGTCAAGTCCATCCTCCGAGCCGGAGAAGGGCGGTTCTGGACGCGAAATTCGGGTGTACGGCCCTGCTGGAACATGCACAAAAAAAAGCCCCCGTCGCCGGGAGCTTCTTTCGGGGTGCGGGAATCAGACCGCGAGGACCTGACGGCCGTCGTAGTAGCCGCAGCTCGGGCAGATGTGGTGCGAGAGCTTCTTGGCGTGGCAGTGGGGGCACTCGCTCAGGTTGGGGGCAACGAGGGCGTGGTGGCTGCGGCGCATGTCGCGCTTGCTCTTGCTGGTCTTCTTCTTGGGAACGGGGTGCTTAGCCATGTTCTTTCTCCTGGGGCCGCCGGGCGCTGTGTGATTTGGTGCAGCTCTGCGCCGGGGCAGATTCTCAACCCTGTTCCTGCATGGCAGGCTGGGGCGAGACAACAGTCGAGAGTCTAGCACAGGCGCGGCCGCTTTGACAAAGGCCCGGAGGGCGAATTCAGCGGGGGGCGGTCAGGTCGTCGGGATAGCAGTAGGCCCAGGTCTCGCCCGGTTCCAGGCTACGGACGATGGGGTGGGCGCTGGCCTGCGCGTGGGCGGTCGCGTGCCGATTGGGTGACGAGTCGCAGCAGCCGGTGTGCCCGCAGGTCATGCACACGCGCAGGTGAACCCAGGAGTCGCCCAGCGCCACGCACTCGGGACAGGTGTCGGTGCTCTGGGGGTGGACCTGCGGGTGGGCGAGCGTGACGCTGTGGGCGTGGCTGCACATGCCGCGCTGCTCGGCGCTGAGGACCACCGGCGGGGTGGTGGGCAGGGTCAGCAGACCCAGGCGGTGCAGGGCGCCGCGCGCCACGGCGTCCGTACTCGTCAGGACGTGGGTGGCCCCGGCGCCGCGCAGGGCGTCAATCTCGCCGGGTTCGTCGGTGTGGGCCACGATGGGTACGTCGGGGCTCAGGGTCCGGGCCACGCCGACCACCCGCGCCGTCATCTCTGGGGCGTCGTCGAGGACCACCAGCGCGCGCGCCGAGGCCAGCCCGGCGTCGCCCAGCAGTCCGGCGCGAGCATAGTCGCCGATCAGGACCGGGTAGCCGTGCGCCGTGACCTGTGCGGCCCCGTCGGGACTGAGGGTCAGCACGCCGAAGGGAACGTTCTGCGCCGCCAGTCCCTTGACCAGCCGCCGCGCGTGGTCCCCGAACCCCGCGACGAGTACGTGCCCGCTCAGGTGCGAGAGGGGAGCCTCGGGGTTGGGTTCGGCCAGGGCTGCCGGCGCGGCGGTCGGCTCGGGGCGGGCGCGGCCCAGGGCGCCCAGGCGCTCGCCCAGGGTCGCCATGACCGGGGTCAGGGCCATGAGCAGCACCGTCGCGGCGATGAAGGTCTGGGTGCCCGTCTCGCCCAGTCCGGCCGGGCTGAGGCCCAGGGCCCGCCCACTGCTCTCCAGCACGAAGGAGAACTCGCCGACCTGGGCCAGCAGCCAGCCGGTCGCGGCGGCGGTCGCCAGCGGGTAGCCCAGCAGCCGCACGCTGAGGGTGGCCGCCAACGCCTTGAGCACGGCGAAGGCCGCCACCGCGCCGAGGACCAGCGGCAGGTGGGTCCAGAGAAAGCCCAGGTCGAGCTGCAACCCCACCGACAGGAAAAACGCCGCGCTGAACAGGATCTGTAGGGGCAGAATCTCCCCGAAGGCCTGGCGCCCGAAGCGGCTCTCGCTTACGAGCAGCCCCGCCAGGAAGGCCCCCAGCGCGAGGCTGACCCCCGCGAGACTGGTGAGGTACGCCGTGGCGAAACACAGCGCGAGCGTGCTGAGCAGGAAAATCTCCTGCGAGCAGGTGCGCGCGACCACCTCCAGCAGCCTGGGCACCACCCGGCGCGCGAGCAGCAGCACCGCCGCCACGATGCCGCCCGCCTTGAGCAGCGCGACGAGCAGCCCCGCCGCGCCGCCGCCCTGCCCGGCGAGCATGGGCACGAGCAGCACCATGACCACCACTGCGAGGTCCTGAAAAATCAGGATGCCCAGGCTGGTCTGCCCCGTGGGCGAGCCCACGCCGCCGCGGGATTCCAGAATCTTGGTGACGATGGCGGTGCTCGACAGGCTGAGCAGAAAGCCCGTGAAGACGGCGTTGGGCAGGCTGACCCCGAAGGCCACCAACGCGCCTGTGGCCGCCGCGACCGTCAGGGCCACCTGAAGGCCGCCGCCCACGAAGATGAGCCGGAAGATGCGGGCGAGCTTGCCCAGGCTGAACTCGATGCCGATGGTGAACAGCAGCAGCATCACCCCGATCTCGGACGCCGCGCTGATGAGGGCCGGGTCGTCGATGATGCCCAGCGCCGACGGCCCGGCCAGCACGCCGGCAAACAAAAACCCGATGATTGGCACCAGCCCCAGCCGGAACGACGCGAACGCCGTGGCCCCTGCCACCAGCAGCAGCAGCGTGAGCTGGGACATGAACGCGGGGGGGCCGCTGTGGCCTTCGGTGGCCGACGCCAGGGCCGACCCGAGCAGTGCCGCCACCAGCAGGGCCCAGACCCGCAGGCCCAGGCCCGGCACCCGCGCGAACTGCGGCCGGGGAAGCTGGAGGGGAGGGAAGGGGAGATCCGGCAGCCTCGTCATCCCCCCAGTGTGCGCTTGGGCGTGGCCGGTACAGTGGAGGTGATGCACGAACTGGAGCTGCCCCGCGTGGACCTGCAAGCCGGCCTGCACTGGCTCGACCTCATCGGCATCGTGGCCTTCGCGCTGTCGGGGGCGCTGCTGGCGGTGCGCAAACGCTTCGACCTGTTCGGAGTACTCGTGCTCGGCTGCGTCACGGCGGTGGGGGGCGGGGCCATCCGCGACACGCTGACCGGCCAGACCCCGCCCCTGTTCCTGCGCGACGAGTCCTACCTGTGGGCGGCGCTGCTGGGCTCGGTGGTGGCCTTCTCCTTCGGCGAGCGCCTCGCACGCTTCGAGCGCACCATCAGCGTGTTCGATACGGTGGGCCTGGGTCTGTTCGCCGCCTCGGGGGCGCTGGGGGCCATCAATTTCGGGCTGGGGCCCCTCGGGGTCATCTTTACGGGAGCACTGTCGGGGGTCGGCGGCGGCATCATCCGCGATCTCATCGCCAACGAGGTCCCCGAAGTGATGTACCGCCGTGATCAGCTCTACGCCACCGCCGCCGCGGCCGGGGCCTTCACCGTGCTCATGGTGCACCCGTACCTCACGCCCTTTCAGGCTCAGGCGAGCGGCGCGGCAGTGGTTATCCTCGCACGCTGGCTCTCACGCCGGGGCTGGGTCAAGTTGCCCGTGCGCCGGCTGCCGGGCACCTGAGACACAAAAAAAGCCCCGCCTGGGCGGAGCGGTGGTGCTGCCCGACTTCACCCGGCCGGGTTGAACTGTGTAAGTCCCCTTCAGGATACGCAGGTCATGTCATCCCGGTGTGAGGTTGCGGCCAAGCGGCGTTCAGGAAACCGGCGGGGGAGCGGGGCCAGGTCCGATGGATCAGACCGACTTGAATCCCTCGAACGGCTCCCGGCAGGCGTTGCACACGTACAGCCGTTTGCACAGCGTCGGCCCGAAACTGGCGGTCAGGCGAACGTCGAAGCTCGCGCAGCGTGGGCAGCGGGTGGCTTCCGGCGTGAGCTGAATCAGTCCTTCTTCGCCCGCCGGGGCCGGGGGCGCGATGCCGTACTCGCGCAGTCTCTCGCGGGCGTCCTCGGCGATCCAGTCGGTCGTCCAGGGGGGAGTAAGGGTGCTGCGGACCTCGACCTCGGCGGCGCCCAGGCCCCGCACCGCCTCCTCGATCCCCGCGCGGATGGTGTGCAGTGCCGGGCACCCGCTGAAGGTCGGGGTAAAGGTCACCTCGACCGCCTCGCCCCGGACCTGCACGGCGCGCACCATGCCCATATCGGTGATGGACACGACCGGAATCTCCGGGTCGGGTACCCTGGCCAGCGCGGCCCAGACGGCCTCGGGGGTCAGCGGCGCGGCGGCCGTCTGGGACTGCGGCACGCTCACCACGTCCCGGCGCCGGGATGGGCGCGGGCAACCGCCTGCATCTCGGCCAGCAGCGGCGCGAGATGCGCGGTGTGGACCTCGCGGCCCTCACTGGCGGCGGGTAGTGGCGGCACGTCGAGGTCGCAGCGGCCCGTCAGGTGACCGCCGACCAGCGTCACCCAGCGCTCCCGGACCGCCTCCGGGTCGGGCAGTAGGCCGGCGGTGATGAGCTCGGCTTCGCCCGGCAGCGGCGCGAACAGCTGCGCGGCGTGGGGCCACAGCGTCTCCAGGGCGGCCTGCGCGCGCCGGGCGCTTTCGGGGGTGCCCCGGCCCAGGCGCTCGGCCCACAGCGCGCTGTGCTGCAGGTGAAACTTCTCCTCGCGCAGCGCCTTGGCCGCCACACCGGCCAGGGGGGCGTAGCGGCTGGCCTGCGCGGAGCTCAACCACAGCGCCTCGGCGGCGTCGTACAGGAACTGCCGAAGCATCGTCAGCGCCCAGTCGCCGCGCGGCAGCTCGACGAGCCGCGCGCAGCGGTACTCATCTGCGTCCCGGAAGAAAGCGAGCTGGTCGGCGTCGCTGCCGTCGAGTTCACGGCGCAGTTCCAGGTACAGCGAGGCGTGCCCGAGCTCGTCCTGCGCGATGTTCGCCAGCGCGATGTCCTCTTCCAGAATGGGGGCGTGACCCGTCCACTCGCCGTCCCGCTGCGCGAGTACGATCTCGTCGTCGGCCAGCGCCTGAAGGCGGGCGATCATGCTCCGCTTCTGCTCGGCCGAGAGGTCGGCGGCGTTCAGGGGTGCAGGCAGGATGGTGGCCGTCACGGGGTCTCCTCGGCTCTGGGAGCTTTGCCCGCCCCCTTGAACGCGGAGACGTGCCGGCCGATCACACCGTAGAACTGCTGCTGCTTGTAGGTCTTGTCCCGCGCCGGGGCGAACCAGCTCTCGACCGTCTCGGGGCTGGTGTCGCTCTTGACGGCTGCCGCCTCGGCGAAGACCTGCCACGCCAACGCGTCCGGGTGCAGTGCCCGCGCCTGCCCGAGCGCGTCGCCGGGACCGCTCGCCTCGACCACGCCAACGAGGTCCACGAAGGTCATGCTGCGCTTGGCCGTCGCCTTGACGCCCACCTGGTAGCGGCCGGCCTCGCCGGGGGTCTCCAGCAGTTCCGGGTGCGTGGCCAGGGCTTCGGGGGTCGCGGTGAGCAGGTCATCCTCGCGCACGGCCCACAGGCTCACCGCTGCCGGACGGCGCACGAAGACGTTGCGCGCCGTGAGCAGGGCGTGCTCGGGGTCGCCGGCGTGGACACTGCCTACTGCCTGCAGGGGGCGCGCCGCCGTGTCCTGCTTGAAGATTTCCCAGCGGGGCCACTGGGTTTCCTGAACCGTGGCCCCGGCGTGATCACCCGTGGTCATCAGTCGGCGGCCTGCGCGGGGCGGCGGTCGCGGTCGGCGTAGGCCTGCATTGCCTCGCGCACCCAGGCGCCGTCGTCGTGGGCAGCCTGCCGGGCCCCCAGGCGCGTTTCGCCCAGACCCTGCTCGCCCTTGATGACGGCCCAGAACTCCGTCCAGTCGATGGGGCCGTGATGCCAGTGGCCGTCCTCGCCCTGGTGCAGGTCGGGGTCGGGAATCGTCAGGCCCGCTTCGAGCAGTTCGGGCACGTGCTCGTCGAGGTATTCCTGGCGCACCGTGTCGTTGCTCTTGAGCTTCACGCCCCACCTGGCCAGCACGCCGCTGTTGGGGCTGTCGGCGTCGTGCGGCCCCAGCATCATCAGCGAGGGCCACCACCAGCGGTTCAGCGCCTCCTGGGCCATCGCGCGCTGTTCGGGGGTGCCCTGCGCGTACAGCACGATCATTTCTTTGCCCTGCTTGTGGTGGAAGGTCTCCTCCGAGCAGATGCGCACCATCGCGCGCGAGTACGGCCCGTACGAGCAGCCTGCCAGCATGGTCTGGTTCTTGATGGCCGCGCCGTCCACCAGCCAGCCGATCATGCCCACGTCGGCCCAGCTGTGGGTCGGGTAGTTGAAGATCGAGCTGTACTTGGCCCGGCGCGAGAGCAGGGCCTCGAGCATGTCCTCGCGGGTCGCGCCCAGCGTCTCGGCGGCGTGGTAGAGGTACTGGCCGTGCCCGGCCTCGTCCTGCACCTTCGCCATCAGGATCGTCTTGCGCTTGAGGCTCGGCGCGCGCGAGATCCACTCGCCTTCCGGCAACATGCCCACCACCTCGCTGTGCGCGTGCTGCGAGATCATGCGGATGAGCTGGCGGCGGTACTCGGCCGGCATCCAGTCGCCGGGCTCGATCTTCTCGCCGCGCGCGATGCGGGCCTCGAAGGCCGCGTGCTGCTCGGCCGTTTCGCCGTCGCTGATCTGGGCGGGTCGGTTGGTCTGGGTCACGGAAGGACACCTCCTGGGGGGACGAGCAACGCGGCTCGCCGGTGTGGGGCGGGGCGGCGACGGAACTGCGGCGGTGGGTGGGCAGGCGGCGCCGGTGCCGTGTGCCCAGGAACCGGGAAGATTCCGGCGTGACTGTGCTGAAGGCCAGTATACCTAACGACCGTTAGGCGAGGTGTGAGCCAGCTTTCGGGAGCTTGAGACGGGGGCCTGAACCGCATCCCGACCCGCCCGGCCCGGACGCGGCCGAAGGGTAGCCTGGGGTCGATGTCCGCCGTCTGGCCCGGTTCCTCTCCCACCCTCCTGTCACGCTTCGGTGCCTGGGCGCTGCGCCGCCGGGGCTGGACGCCGCTGCTGGCCGCGCCCACACCGCCGCGCTTCGTGGCTGCCGTGGCCCCGCACACCGACAACGCCGACTTCTGGATCGGGCTGCTGTGGAAATGGGCGACCCGCTCGCCGGCCCATTTTGTCGCCAAGAAGGAAATCTTCGTGTTTCCGGTGGGGCTGTTCATGCGGGCGGCGGGCGGGGTGCCCATAGACCGCCGGCAGGTCGGGGGCAATTTCGTGGACGTGGTGGTCGCCCTCATCGGGCGCGAACCCGAGATCATGCTCACGGTGGCCCCCGAGGGCACGCGCAGATACACCGACTATTGGAAGACCGGCTTCTACTACATGGCCCTTGAGGCGCAGGTGCCCATCGGGGTCACGGTGTTCGACTGGGCGCGCAAAGAGGTGGGCGTGGTCGGGTACGTCACCCCGACCGGCGATATCGAGGCCGACTTCGCCGAGATCCGCCGGTTTCTGGAGGGCATTCAGGGCCACACCCCCGCCAACGCGGGGCCGGTGCGGCCGCGGCCGGCGGCACAGGGGGGACCGGGCCGGAGCTGACCCGGCCAGCCGGCCGCGCAGGAGACGGGGCCCGGCGGGCCGTGTGGGCGGGATAGGCCCGGTCCCGTCCAGGCCTCAGCGGCTCAGTTTGACCCGGCCCGAACTGGGATCGGCGGGAGCCGAGGTGTGCTCGTGCACGATGAGCCAGCCCTCGCCCTCCCGGCGCAGCACCCAGGTCAGGCGGTTGAGCATGCTCCGGCCGGGCTCGCCGGTCGCCGCGAAGTTGCGGTAGGTGACCAGGGCGCTGAGACTCAGCCATTCGCCCGCGAGAGGGCCGGGCGCGGGTCCTGCCGCTCCCCCGGACCGCTGGGCCTCGACCTCTGTGAAACTCACCTCGACCTGCTCGCCGTCGAGGGACCCGAACCACTCCTCTACCGCCGCCCGCCAGGCCGGGGCGCCGTGGTAGGCCCACTCGCCCCACAGGTCGAACACCACCACTTCGGGAGCGTACAGGGCCAGCAACGCGTCGGTGTCCTGCGCCGCGACGGCGGCGGCGTAGGCGGCCAGCACCGGCTGTTCGGGTCGGGTCATGCTCCAGCCTATCCCGCGCTGGCGGGACCGGTTTAGTAAGCGCGGCCGGGTCTGCCCGGCTCAGTCGCCGTCGGGTTCGGCCGCTCCGGTGCCCTTGAGTCCCCGGATCTCCTCGATGAAACGCTCCAGGCTGTCGAACTCGCGGTACACGCTGGCAAAACGGATGTAGGCCACGTCGTCCAGCGGACGCAGGAAGGTCATCGCGTGGCGGCCGATCTCGGTGCTGGGAATCTCGGCGGACTGCACGTCGTCCTCGAAGCCGTAGGCGAAGGCGCGCAGCAGCGCCGGGTCCACCGGGCGTTTCTCGGTCGCCAGGGTCAGGCCGCGCAGCAGCTTGTCGGGGTTGAAGGCCTCGCGCGGGCCGCTGCGCTTGACGACCATGAGCGGTTCGAGCTGCGCGCGTTCGTAGGTCGTGAAGCGCCGCGCGCAGGTCAGGCACTCGCGCCGGCGCCGGATGCTGGCGCCCTCGTCGCTGGGGCGCGAGTTGACCACTTTCGAGTCGGGCGCCGAGCAGTAGGGGCACCTCATCCGGGCGCGCTCACAGCAGGTACGCCTCGGGAACGCGCACCCGGGGGGCAGGGGCCAGCGGAATATCCATGCTGTTGCCGCGCAGGTGCCGCAGCCGGGGCGAGGCCAGCGTGACCACCGCGTCGGCCAGCGGCCGGTCGAGCGCCTCGTCGCCGCTGCTGGCGCGTCCCGGCGACACCAGATTGATCCGCAGTTCGGCGCCTGCGCCGTTCTCGACCAGCCCCCGGATCGCGCCGCGCTGCGGGTAGACCTGAAGCCCTACCTCGTCAAGATGCGGCCCGATGACGGTCAGCCAGGTGTCGGGCAGGCGGCGGGCCAGGATCTGGGCGATGGCGACCGTGCTCTTCACGTTGCAGTTGAACAGGTTCATCCACTCGCTCTCGCTGAGCATGTTGAAGACCGTGTTCGTGCGCTTGTCGGCCAGATGCACGATGCCGTGCAGCGCCCCGAAGATCTCGAGCACGCGGTTTTGCGCGCTGAGCCAGTCGAGCGGTACCGACACGTCGGCCTTGATGGGAATGGCCGCGCCGCCCGCGAGTTCGATGCTGCTCGCGGCCGCCGCCAGCGTCTCCGAGTTGTCGCCGATAAGCACCACGCCCGCGCCCTCGCGGGCCAGCGCGGCGCTGACCAGCCGGCCATAGCCCTGGTCTGCGCCCGTCACCGCGATGATCTGGCCGTCCAGCACCCCGGGTCGGGCAGGGTCGGCGGCGGGGGCAGGGACGCGGCGGGTCATGCCCCCAGCATAGCCCAGGCGCCGGAGTCCGGGTGGGCGCGGGGGCGTCACAGACGCACTCCCCCCGCTAGAAATCCGGTTCGCCGTCGGGTTCGGGCAGGGTCGCCACGACCGCGCCGTTCTCGCCCACCCGCCGCCGCTTGCGCAGCATGGCCGGTTCCTTGTCGAGGTTGAATACGAAATGCCGGGGCCTGCGCTCGCGCAGCCACGTCTCCAGCGCCACCAGACGCGGCCGGAAGCGGATAAACTCGCGCAATTGCCGCACCGGCACGAACCGGGCCTCCTGCACGTCGCGGTCCGGGTCGCGCGGCTGGAGCTGCCCGCCGACCTCGCGGCCCGTATAGAAGAACTGGAGGTGGTGCCCCCAGGTCTGGGCCTGGAACTCGACGATGAAGGCGAGGTCCCGCAGCTCCACGACCAGGCCCGTCTCCTCGAACGTCTCGCGCCGCGCGCCGTCCTGCACGAGTTCGCCGGCCTCCAACCCGCCCTTGGGCAGCGACCAGCGCCCCCGCTCGCGCACGAGCAGGATCTCGTCGCCGCGCAGCACGATGCACCCCACGCCGATCCGCGGGTCCGCTAGCGGGCGCTTCTGGCCGCGTTTCTGGGGAGCAGCCGGCACTGGGACGGCGGTCGTGTTCGTCACCTGTCCGGGGCGCGGGGTGACAGGCTTGGCCGCCGTGCCGCTGCCGCCGGGTCCCGTGTTGGGCGCCCCCCGCCGGCGCCGGCGCCGGCGCTGACCGGCGCCCTGTGTTCCGTTCGTCTGGTCTTCCGCCATCACACGCCCTCCGGCGCAAGATCGTTGAACCGCACATGCGCGCTGTGAAACTGCAACTTGACCGTACCGACGGGGCCGTTGCGCTGCTTGCCGATGATGATCTCCGCGATGCCCTGCTGGTCGGTTTCCTTGTTGTAGTACTCGTCGCGGTAGATGAACATCACGATGTCGGCGTCCTGCTCGATGGCCCCCGACTCCCGCAGGTCCGAGAGCATCGGCCGGTGGTTGGGCCGCTGCTCGACCGCGCGCGAGAGCTGCGACAAGACGATGATCGGCACTTCCAGTTCGCGCGCCAGCCCCTTGAGCCCGCGCGAGATCGTGCTGATCTCCTGCTGGCGGTTGTCCGAGCCGCCGTTGCTCTTGCCACCCGACATGAGCTGCAGGTAGTCGATGACCACCAGCCCGAGCTGCCCGTGCTGCGCGGAGATGCGCCGCAACTTGCTTCTCAGGCTGTTCAGCGTGAGGTCCGCATCGTCGTCGATGATCATGGGCGCCTCGGCCAGTCGCCCGGCCGCGTGGGCCAGCCGCTCGAAGTCGCGCTCGCCGAGCTGACCGCTGCGGATGCGGTTCATGTCGACCCTCGCCTCGCTGCACAGCATCCGCAGGGCGAGCTGCACGCTGGGCATTTCCAGACTGAACACCGCGACCGTCTTCTCGCCGCGCAGCGCGACGTTCTGGGCGATAGAGAGCGCGAAGGCCGTCTTGCCCATCGAGGGCCGGGCCGCCAGCACGTTCAGGCTGCCCTTCTGGAGGCCCGAAATCTGCTCGTCGAGGTCCCGGAAGCCGCTGCTCACGCCGTCGGGAATGCCCTTGTTGGCGTGCAGCAGGGTGATGTACTCGAAGGTGTTGTGAACGACCTCGCTCATCTCCAGGAAGGCTTCGCCCTTCTTCTTCTGCTCGGCGACCTCGAAGATCATCTTCTCGGCCTTGTCGAGGAGGTCTTCGAGGGGTAACGCCGCGTCGTAGGCGAGCTGCATGGCCCGCCCCGACGCCCCGATGAGCTGGCGCAGCGTGTGTTTTTCCTGCACGATGCGCGCGTAGTGCTCGGCGTAGGCGGCGGTGGGGACCTGTTCGGACAGTCCGATCAGGTAGGTCAGGCCGCCGACCTCGTCGAGCAGGCCCTTGACCCGCAGGTCCTCGCTGAGGGTCACGAGGTCCACGGGTTCGCCGCGTTCCTGCAGGGTCCGCATCGCGGCGAAGATCTTGCGGTGGCCCTCGCGGTAGAACATCTCGGGGCTGACGGTATCGCCCAGGCCAGTCAGGGTGTCGTTGTCGAGCAGCACGCTGCCCAGCACGCTGACCTCGGCCTCGGTGCTGTGCGGGGGGACGCGGGGGGTGAGTTCCAAGGTGGGCCTCGTTTTCCGGCCACAGGGCTGGCCCGGCGAGGCGGCGGCGCGGGGCCGAGACCTGCGCGGGGCGCGGGGGCCGGAGGGGTGAAAGTGGGGTGGAGGCGAGACCTTCCGCCTTCCATCCGGCCCGGATTCCGGCCTGCTGGCCTGATCCGGACTGAACTGCCTAGCAGAATAGCATCCGGCGTGCCCGGTCGCCCGGCGAACTCTGACAGGCTTCTGGCATTGGGGAGAAGGTTGGGGAGAGTGCCGTACAGGCCGAGATCTGCGGCTATCTCTACCCATGCCTGACCCCCCCTCTTGAAGGTCCGCGTATGGCCCGTAACGTAAGAGACCTGTGAGGACAGGCCCCGTAACCTGTTCACAAGCAGGGACGGGAGACACCCGGAACTGTCAATGCCCTAACAGGCGAGGCGATCCATCATCCTTTATCCGCCGCGCCGACCCCAGGAGAACCACATGAAGAACAACACCCAAGGCTTCACCCTGATCGAGCTGCTGATCGTCATCGCCATCATCGGGATTCTGGCGGCCGTGCTGATCCCTAACCTGCTGGGTGCACGCACCAAGGCCAATGATGTTGCTGCAGCAAGCGTGGCCCGTCAGGTGCTGAATGCCATGGCAGCGACGGAAGTGGGCAACACCACCGGCACTACTCCTACCTGTGCCTATGCTTCTAACAATGTTGCTGTGACTGCTGGCACTGAATCGGCCAATGTCAATGCTCCGGCCCCTATCACAGGCGTGACCTGCAGCAACGTGGCTGCTGCTGCTGGCGCAGCTGGTGCGCCTGGCACGCCCGCTCAGTACTCGGTTGTTGTGACCTATTCGGGCGGCACCGCTGCCACCAAGACCTTGACGGCCAACAAGTAATCTAACTCTCAATGATAAGGCCATCCGGTGACGGGTGGCTTTTTCTATTGGTATACCCTCTCCCCATGCCCCTCTCCGCCCTCAAAGAATGGGACACCCAGTCCCGGCTCCTCACAGGAGGCCGCCTCTCGCTCCTGATCCGCAAGGGCGGCATCATGGAAACGCACGACGGCTTCGAGGTCGAGCACCGCCGCTTCCTGCTGTACCCGACCTTCCTGCACCAGAACCCGCAGGAACTCAAAAGCGAATACCAGCCCCTGCTGCGCGACGACCCCACCCCCGGCCAGATCCACTTTCCGGCCCTGGCGGAGGTCGTCGCGGTGCATAAGGTCGAGTCGCTAGAGGGAGCGCTGGCCCTCGAGCCGTTGCAGGCGCTGACCGCTGGGGCTATCGAGCGCCGGTTCAATTACCGTGCCCGACCCTGGGTCCACGCCCTGCTGCTGCGGGTGCGGCCTCTGACCGCGCCGCTGGTCATAGGTGAAACTCCTGGGATGCTCGGCTGCGTGAGCTGGGTGCCGCTGGGCGAGGTGGACGTGGAGGCGGGCGAAGCGGCCGTGAGCGAGACCGAACTCGCCGCGCGGCAGGCCGAGCTGGAGCGTCTGCTCGCCTGACCATGGGTCGTCCCGAATCGCTGGGCGATGCGCCACTCGGCGGATGCGGGAGTGTACGGCGCGCTCTAGCCTGGGAGGATGGCGCCTTCTCCTTCTTCCTCCTCGGCCGCGCCGCCGCGTTCTGGGCCACAGGCCGGGTCGCTGGCCGTGCTGCGGCAATACCTGGGGCCGCTGAAGTGGGCGGTCGCCGGCTTGGCCGCGCTGCTGCTGGGGGCCACGGGCCTGAACCTCGTGTTGCCGCAGATCATGAAACGCTTCATCGACAGCGCGCGGCTGGGGGCGGGGGCCGACATGGGCCTGCTGCTGCAGCTCGCGGGGCTGTACATCCTGCTGGCGGTGGGGGTGCAGCTCCTGAACGCCGGGGCGACCTATGTGGGCGCGCGGGTGGGCTGGACCGCGACCAACCGCCTGCGTGGCGACCTCATGGCGCACCTGCTGTCACTGGACATGCGGGAGCACAAGGAGCGCACGCCCGGCGAGATGATCGAGCGCATCGACGGCGACGTGACGGCCCTGAGCAACTTCTTCTCGCAGTTCGCGGTGCGGGTGTTCGGGGCGGCGCTGCTGCTCACCGGCGCGGTCGTCATGTTCTACGTGACCGACCTGCGGGTGGGACTGGCGATCACCGTCTTCGTGGGCGTGACCCTGCTCCTGATGAACCGGGTGCGCAAGCGCGGCATCGAGCCGACCCGGCTGGAGCGCGAGTCGAGTGCCCGGCTGTTCGGCTTCGTCGAGGAGCGCCTCGCGGGCCTGGAGGACGTGCGCGCCCTGGGCGCAGGCGAGCACCACCTGCGCGGGTTCCTGCGGGTGCAGCGCGACTTCTTCTCGCGCAGCGTGCTGTCGTGGGGACGGCGCAATGTGGTCTGGCAGCTCAGCATGGTGCTGTTCGCGGTGGGCTACGTGGGCATCCTGGGCGCGGCGGTCGGGCTGTACGCGGCGGGGGCCATCACGCTGGGCACGGCCTTCCTGCTCTACCAGTACATGAGCATGGTCGAAGAACCCATCGACCAGCTCACGCAGCAGCTTCAGGACCTCCAGAAGGCGGGAGCCAGCCTGGGCCGCATCGGCGAGCTGCTGGCGCTGAGGACCGGCATCCCGGAGGGGGAAAGGACACTGCCCCCCGGCCCGCTGGAACTGCGGTTCGAGGCGGTGGACTTCAGTTACGCGCCCGAGGACCAGCAGGCGCGCGGCGTGCTGCACGGCGTGGATTTCACGCTGGAGGCCGGGCAGACCTTGGGCCTGCTGGGCCGCACCGGCAGCGGCAAGACCACCCTGACCCGGCTGGTCTCGCGCCTCTACGACCCCACGGGCGGCCACGTGCGTCTGGGCGGCGTGGACACGCGCGACCTGCGGCTTCAGGACCTGCGCTCGCGCGTGGCGGTCGTGACCCAGGACGTGCAGCTGTTCCAGGCCAGCGTGCGCGACAACCTCAGCTTCTTCGACGCGGCTATTCCCGACGCCCGGGTCGAGGAGGCGCTGCGCGAGGTAGGCCTGGGCGACTGGCTCGGCACCCTGGCGCAGGGCGTGCGGACCCCGCTGCCCACCGGCAGTCTCAGTGCGGGACAGGCGCAGCTGCTGGCCTTCGCGCGGGTGCTGCTGCGCGACCCGGCAGTCGTGATTCTCGACGAGCCGAGCAGCCGTCTGGACCCCGCCACCGAGGCGCAGCTCACGCGCGCCATGACCCGGCTGCTCTCGGGGCGCACGGCCATTGTCATCGCGCACCGGCTGGACACGGTGGCGCGCGCCGACCGGATTCTGGTGCTGGGCGGCGGCGAGGTCATCGAGAACGGCGAGCGCGCCGCCCTGGAACGCGACCCGCGTAGCCACTACGCCGCGCTGCTGCGGGCCGGTCAGGGCACCGAACACGGCGCCGAGCTGGACGCGGCAGCGGTGCTGGCATGAAGCGTCCGTATGAAGGCGGCTGGCCTGAAGATGCCGCCAAGGCCCCGGCCGCCGCACAGGAGACCCGATGACCACCCACCCCACCCCCCCCGCCCAGACGGCGGATACGGGCCGCACCTTCGCGCTCTCGCGGCGGCTGTTCGTGTACCAGCCGGGCCTGTTCGTCTTCAACCTCGTCATGTGGAGCGCGGTGCACGCCTCGCCAGCGCTGCTCACGCTGGCGATCAGCGGCGTGTTCCGTCACCTGGAAGAAGCCGACCAGCTGCGGCTGGCCGGCAGTACGGGCCAGGGTCTCGACCCCGTGATCATGGCGGCGTGGGTCTCGGTGGGCTGGTTCGCCGTCGTGCGTGTCAGCCGGTTCGGGATCTTCTACGGGGCGTTCCGCGCCTGGATCGAGCTGTGGTACACCCTCGACGCGCTCGTGCGGCGCAACCTGATGTCGTATCTGCTGCGCGCACGCGGTTCGCGGCGGCTGCCCGACACGCCCGCCGAGGCGGTCAGCCGTTTCCGCGACGACGTGGACGACGTGGCCGGCTACACCGAGGTCTGGGTGGACGGCGCGGGGATGCTGCTGTACACCGCCATCGCCGTCGGGCTGATGGCGTCGGTGGACCCCCTCATCACCCTGCTCGTATGCGCGCCGTTGCTGCTGATGGTGCTGTTCGTGCAGCGCCTCTCGCCGGTCATCCGCAGCTACCGCCGCCGGATGCGCGAGGCGACCGCCCGCGTGACCGACTTCATCGGCGAGACCTTCGGGGCCGTGAGCGCCGTCAAGCTCGCCGCCCGCGAGGAAGGCATGGTGGCGCACCTGCGCGCGCTGGGCGAGGTGCGGCAGAAGGCCGCGCTGCGCGACGTGCTCCTCACCGAACTGATCCGTGGCGTGAACAGCAACATGGTGAACATCGCCGTGGGGGTCGTGCTCCTCATGGGCGCCTCGCGCATCCGGGGCGGCGCGATGGACGTGGCCGACTTCGTGCTGTTCATCGGCCTGCTGCCGCGCCTGACCGGCACGATGGGCTTTTTCGGCGACGCCATCGCCCGCCACCGCCGCACCGGGGTCAGTTACGAGCGGATGCACCGCCTGCTTCAGGACGCCCCCGACACCCAGCCGGTCGAGCATCATCCCCTCTACCTGCACACGGAGCTGCCGCCCGCCCCTGCGCGCCCGGTGGCCGAGCCGCTGCGCGAGTTGCGCGTCGAGGGCCTGAGCGCCTACCACCCCGGTGGCGCAGGGGTCTCGGACGTGAGTTTCTCCCTGCGGCGCGGCGAGTTCGTGGTGGTCACCGGTCGCATCGGCAGCGGCAAGACCACGCTGGTGCGCGCCCTGCTGGGCCTGATGCCGCAGGACACGGGCCGCGCCTTCTGGAACGGCGAGGCGGTGGGGGACCCCGCGACCTTCTTCGTGCCGCCGCGCAGCGCGTACACGGCGCAGCTGCCCAACCTCTTTTCCGATCCGCTGCGCGAGAACGTCCTGAGCGGCGCCGACGAGTCCGAGCTGGAGCGCGCCGTGCGGCTCGCGCAGCTCGGCCCCGACCTCGCGCACCTGGGCGCCGGGCTCGACACTGAGGTCGGGGCGCGCGGCGTCAAGCTCTCGGGCGGGCAGGTGCAGCGCGCGGCCGTGGCGCGGATGCTCGCGCAGGGGGCCGACCTCCTCGTGTTCGACGATGTGAGCAGCGCGCTCGACGCCCGCACCGAGGCCGCGCTGTGGGACAGCCTCTTTACCGAGCTGGACGCCACCTGCCTGGTCGTCTCGCACCGCCGCGCCGCCCTGACCCGCGCCGACCGCATTCTGGTTATGGTCGGGGGCCGCGTGACCGACGAGGGCACCCTGAGTGAACTTCTGGAACGCAGCGCCGAGATGCGCGCGCTATGGGACGGAGACGTGGGGACCGGAACCGCGGGCACGGGAACTGCGTAAGCGGGGGATCAGTCCCGGCAAATGAGGCGGCGCCGGGCTGGGCCTCCTTCTACAGTGACGACATGTCCCTGACCGCGCCCGCCTCACCCGTCACCGTCCGCCTGCCTAGTTACGGGGTCGGCATGCTGCTCAGCGTCTTCCTACCCGGTGCGGGCATGACCTACTTGGGGCGCTGGGGCTGGCACCTGGGCTGGATCGGCATTCTGCTGCTGGCAGGGGTACTCGACGTCTTCTTCTCTGCCGTGACCGGCCTGGGGTTCAGCCTGCTGGTCTTCCTGGGCTGGATCGCCCAGCTTGTGCACTATCACCGCAGCTACGCGGAGGAGGCTGAGCGGGGCTTCCCCTCGACCTTTCCGATGGGGGGCAAGGTCGCCCTGATCGCCGGTCACGTCCTGCTGCTGGTCGTGCCGGTCTTCGCGGCCGTCCTGATCCCGAACCTGCTCTCGGCGCGGCAGACGGCCACGCAGGCGGGTGAACAGTCGGCGGCGCGCAATCTCTACACCCAAGTCGTGATGAATCAGGTGGACGGCGAGCTCTCGGTCACCTGTCCGCAGGTCGCGCTGCCCGAAGGGGTCGAGGTTGCCCAGTGCACCGTGGACATCAGCGATCCCGAAGCGCCCGTGCTGGAGGTCATATTCGGTAGTGGGCACCGTGTGCAGCTGCCTTGATAAAGCGCGCTGTCTACCGCACCTGCCGTTCCAGTATCACTACAACCTGCTGACTGCGTAGGACTCCACTCTTCTCATGCTCTCAGGCAGCTGATGTCACTCACTCTCCGGCGTCTCGGCGTGCCCGTGCCCCATAGCGAGGTCCGCCTGAAAGGGCTGGGCCTGCGCTGGGTTCCAAGGAATGCTAGGCAATTTGCCCGTGAAGGCGAGTTCGGCCAGTCGGGCCAGCGCCGTCTCGTCGGTGGAAGAGCGGCAGCGCACCGTGAAGGTGAGGGATGGGCCAGCAGGGTACGACCGGCCGCGCCACACTGGCGGATTCCTGACCTTCCTGGGCGGCCCGGGCGTGCCACACTGGCGGCACATGCCGGATTTCGACGTAATCGTGATGGGCGCGGGCCACAACGCCCTGGTGACGGCCGCCTACGCCGCCAAGGCGGGCCTGAAGGTCGGCGTGTTCGAGCGGCGGCACATCGTGGGCGGCGCGGTGAGTACCGAGGAACTCGTGCCGGGCTATCAGTTCGACTACGGCGGCAGCGCCCACATCCTGATCCGGCTGACCCCGGTCGTGCGCGAACTCGAACTCACGCGCCACGGCCTGCACTACCTCGAAGTGGACCCGATGTTCCACGCCTCGGACGGCGAGACGCCGTGGTTCATCCACCGCGACGCCGACCGCACCGCCCGTGAGCTCGAAGCCCTGTTTCCCGGCCAGGGTGAAGCCTACCGCCGCTTTCTGGACGACTGGACGCCCTTCGCGCGCTCGGTGGCCGACCTGTTCAACTCGGCGCCGGGGCCGCTCGACATGGGCAAGATGGTCATGTCGAGCGGCAGGGGCCGCGACTGGATGGAGCAGCTGCCGCGCATCCTGCGGCCCTACGGCGACGTGGCCAGGGAATACTTCACCGAGGAGCGGGTGCGCGCGCCACTGGTCTGGATGGCGGCCCAGAGCGGGCCGCCGCCGAGCGATCCCCTCAGTGCGCCCTTCTTGCTGTGGCACCCGCTGTACCACGAGGGCGGCGTCGCGCGGCCCAAGGGCGGCTCGGGCGGCCTGACCAAGGCCCTGAAACGGGCCATCGAGGCTGACGGCGGCGAGGTGTTCGTGAACGCGCCGGTCAAGGACATCCTGGTCAAGGACGGCAAGGCCCAGGGCGTTCAGCTGGAGAATGGCGAGGTGTACACCGCCCGCGCGGTGGTATCCGGCGCGCACGTCCTGACGACCGCCGGTGCGCTGCCAGACGAATACGTGCCCGCCTCGGCGCGGCAGGTGCGGGTGGGCAACGGGTTCGGCATGGTGCTGCGCCTCGCCCTGGACGGCAAGGTGCAGTACCGCCAGCACACCGAACCCGACTCGCGCACGGGGCTGGGGCTGCTCATCAAGAGCGAGCAGCAGCTCATGAAGGGCTACGGCGAGTACCTGGCGGGCGAACCGACCTCCGACCCGCCCCTCATCGCCATGAGCTTCTCGGCGGTCGACGACTCGCTGGCTCCCCCCGACAGCGACGTGCTGTGGCTGTGGGCGCAGTACTACCCCTACGAACTGAGCCACGGCTCGTGGGAGACGCGCGTCGCCGAGGCCCGCGACAACATCCTGAACGCCTTCGAGCACTACGCGCCGGGCACCCGCGACCGCATCGTCGGCGAACTCGTGCAGACGCCGCAGTGGCTGGAGAGCAATCTGGGCCTGCACCGGGGCAACGTCATGCACCTGGAGATGAGCTTCGACCAGATGTTCTCCTTCCGGCCCTGGATGAAGGCGAGCGGCTACCGCTGGCCGGGCGTGCGGGGCCTGTACCTGACCGGCGCGAGCACCCACCCCGGCGGCGGGATCATGGGGGCGTCGGGGCGCAACGCCGCGAACGTGCTTGTGCGCGACCTCACGCGGCGGCGCTTCCGGTGAGACCGGGGGCGCGGACATGAGCCTGCCCCCCCTCGCCTGGCGGGCGGGCCTCGCCGCCCTGGCCCTGGGGGCGGCTTTTGCCGGCGCCCTGCTCGTGCTGGCCGCGCAGCCGGCCGGCTGGTCCCTGATTGCCCTGGGCCTGCCCCTGGCGGGCGCGGGAGCGCTGGCCGGGGACGCGCTGGGTCCGGACTTTGGGGCCACACTGCGGGCGCGGGCCCGGACCCTGACGGCCCAGACCCGTCCCTGGATGTGGCTGCTGGCGCTGTCCGTCGCCCTGAAGATTCCGGTGCCCCTGTGGCCCGAGGGGTTTCCGGTGCTGGGGCTGGCGAGTACGGCCGCGCTGTTCGCCGCGGCGCTGAGCTACGCCGCCGAGCGGGTGGGCTGGCGCCGCTCCGCCGGTCTGGCCGCGCTGGCCTTCGGCGCGGGCTGGGGGGCCGAGCTGCTGGGCAGCCACACCGGGTTTCCCTTCGGGGTCTACACCTATGCGGACGCGCCGGGGCCCTTACTGCTGGACGTTCCCCTGATCGTGCCGTTGGGCTGGTTCGCGCTGACGCTGGCGGCTACCCGGCTCGCGGGCGGGCGCGCGTGGCTGGCGGGGGGACTGCTAGCCCTGTGGGACGTGGGCCTGGAGCCGCTGATGACCGCCCAGGGCTTCTGGACCTGGAACGACCCGCACCCGCTGTGGGCCGGAGCGCCGCTGCAGAACTTCCTGGGGTGGTGGGCGGTGGGCGGCGCCATTGCCTGGGCCCTGACGCGCCTGGGGCCCGAACTGTTCGTCCGCCGCGCGCAGGACCGGGGCGCAGACCTCGCGGCCGCTTATCCCATCGAGACGTTTTTCCTGCCGGGGGGCCTGATTCTGGTGGGCCGGCCGGTCGAGGCCGCCGTGACCCTGCTGGCGATGGGGTTGGGCCTGGGGCTGGCCCGCGTGGTGCGCCGTGAGTGAGGACGGCCGCGTTCCGGCGGCTCCATTCCTGTTGAACTGGGACTGGGCCGAGGCCGCCGTGCGCCGCAGCATCCGCGCCAGCGTGCGCCGCGAGCTTGCGGGCGTGTATCTGCGCGGACCGCTGCCGCCGGGCGGAGCCGTGCTGGCCCCCACGCACGGGTCGTGGTGGGACGGCTACCTCGTGCGCGAGCTCGCCTGGACCGTGGGCCACCCCGCCCGCGTGATGATGCTGCCGGGCCAGCTCGCCCGCTTTCCCTTTCTGCGCCGGGTAGGGGTGCTGGGCGCGGATGAACTGCGCGCAGCGGTGCGCGCGGCGCAGGCGGGCGAGTGGATGGTCATCTTTCCCGAGGGCCAGGTGCGCGCCCAGCTCTCGGCGCTGCGGCCCGGCGCGGCCTGGGTGGCGGGGGCGGCCGGCGTGCCCCTGGTGCCGGTGGCCCTGCGCGTGGCGATGCGCGGGGCGCAGCACCCCGAGGCCTTCTTGCGTTTCGGGGCCCCCACGACCGGCCCCGAGCTGGCCGGGGCGCTGGCCACCCTGCTGGCCGAGCTCGACGCCGACCTGCGCGCCGCCGACCCCGAGGCTCCGCCGGACGGCTACCTGCGCGTGGTGCGGGGCCAGGGCAGCACCCACGACCGCGTGAGCCTCTCCGCCCGGATGCTGATCCTCCTCACGGAGCGGCGGTGAAGCTGCCCTGGCGGGCGCTGTACGGCGCGTTCGTCTTTCCTTTCATGGTCTACAAGGCGGCCACGCTGCTGCACAACGCCTCCGCCTTTCCGCGGTTGCGGCCCGCCCCCACGCCCCCCGGCGTGCGGGTATCGCTGCTGGTCCCCGCGCGCGACGAGGTGCACAACCTCGCCCGGTATCTGCCCGGCCTGCTGGCCCAGGGCGCAGAGGTGATCGTGCTCGACGACCACTCGTCCGACGACACGGCCGCCGTGGCCGCCCGGCTGGGGGCGCGGGTACTGCCGGGCCGGCCCCTGCCCCCCGGCTGGACCGGCAAGGCCTGGGCCTGCCAGCAGCTCGCGGGGGCGGCCTCGGGCGACGTGCTGGTCTTTACCGACGCCGACGTGATGTGGGCGCCCGGCGCGCTGGGGGGACTGCTGCGCGAACTGGAGGCCTCAGGCGCCGACCTCCTGAGCGTGTGGCCGCGCCAGGACAATGGCACCCCCGGCGAGCGGCTGCTGACCCCACTGGTCGAACAGACCCTGCTGCTGGGGTTGCCCTTCGCCTTCCTGCGGCTGCCCTCCGCGCGGGCGAGCGCGGCCAACGGGCAGGTCATGGCCTTTCGCCGGGCGGCCTACGACGCCATGGGGGGCCACGCGGCCGTGCGCGCCGAACTGCTCGAAGACGTGCGGCTGGCCTACGAACTACGCGCCTCGGGCGGGCAGCTCTCGCTGGCGCTGGGCCAGGAGAGCCTCGGCGTGCGGATGTACCGCTCGTACCCCGACTCGGTCCGCGGGCTGGGCAAGAGCCTGCTGGGCGTGCACGGCGGGATGCGGGCGCTGCTTCCCCTCACTTTTGCGCTGCAACTGGCGGCCTACACCCTGCCCTGGCTGCTGCCGGTGCCGGGGGCGCGGTGGCTGCGGCTGGCGAGTGTGCTCGAGCGCCCGCTCGTCAATCTGCTCTCGGGCCGCCGCCGCGCCGCCGATCTGGCCGAGGGGGCGCTCGGCCCGGTCACGCCGCTGCTCATGCTGCCGGTCTACGCGCGGGCGCTGCGGCGCCGGGCAGTGTGGAAGGGCCGGGAGTACCGGCAGTAGGCGCGGGGCTCACACCGGTCCCGCTTCCGCCGCACTGCTCCGCCCCGTCCGCCTAACTTTCCCAGCCCTGCTCGACCTTCATCGCCCGTTCCCCGGCTTCTCCGGGTGCGCGGTCCTCGGCGATGTCGGTGAGGTCCATCGCGCGCAGTTCGGGGGCGAGGTAGGCGGTCACGGCGACCACGGCCAGGGTCAGGATGCCGCCGGCCCACACGCTGCGGGCGGTGCCCAGGGCGCTGGCGGCCACGCCGCTCTCGAAGGCGCCGAGTTCGTTGCTCGCCCCGATGAACATGCTGCTCACCGAGCTGACGCGCCCGCGCATGTGGTCCGGGGCCTTGAGCCGCAGCGTCGCCTTGCGGATCACCATGCTGATGCCGTCGAACAGCCCGGCGAACACCAGCGCGAGCACGCTCAGGGCGAAGTTGCGCGACAGCCCGAACACCACCATGCACACGCCGAACCCCGCGACCGCCAGGAGCAGCGTGCGCCCCGCGCCCTGGCCCGGCGGGCGGCGGGTGGCGTACAGCATGACCGCCAGCGCCCCGATGCTGGGGGCCGCGACCAGGATGCCCAGCCCCTGCGGCCCCACCTTCAGGATGTCCGACGAGAACACCGGCAGCAGCGCCACCGCGCCCCCGAACAACACGCTGAAGAGGTCGAGCGCCATGCTGCCCACCAGGACCTGCCGCTGCACCACAAAGGCCAGCCCCTCCTTGACGCTCTGCCAGACCGGTTCGCCGGGCGTGAAGACGGGCCGGGGCTTGGGCTTGACGTAGGCGAGGCACCCCAGCGCCAGCGCGTACAGCACGGCCGCAAAACCGTAGGCTCCCCGCGCCCCCACCGACGCGTACAGCACGCCGCCCAGCGCCGGCCCGATGATGGCGGCGGCCTGCCAGGCGCTCGACTGCCACGCCGAGGCCCGCAGCAGCAAGGCGCGCGGCACGACCTGAGCCTCGAAGGCGGGCAGCGCCGGGTCCGAAAAGCCCCGCGCCATCCCCAGCGTGAAGATCAGGGCCAGGATGGGGACATAGCCCGACACGGAGGCGTGCGGCGCGTACAGGAAAAAGAGCGCCGCGCAGGCCACCTCCAGCGTCGTGGTGATGAGCAGAATCCGGCGGCGGTCGTTGCGGTCGGCTACCACGCCGCCCAGCAGCGCGAGGCTGAGGGCCGGGATCGCCTCGACGAGGCCCAGCAGCCCCAGCGTCAGCGGGTTTTTGGTGAGCTGGTAGAGCTGGTAGGCCACCGTCAGCGCGACCGCGCGCCCGGCCAGGGTGCTGCACACGGTCGCCAGGAGCATGGCCCGGAACTCGGGCAATCTCAGCACGGCGCGGCTGGAATCGGCGGAGGCGTCGGCAGTCACCGGCGGAGTGTAAGCCTGCGCCGCGCCCGGCGACTGTTCCGTCTCTGCTCTGTGGACAGCCCTCCGCTGTCTTCAGCCGGGATCAACGCCCGGTCAGCTCCGGCTCAGGTCCCAGAGAGAGGCTGAGCGACATGAAACGAGCCTTCTTCACGCCGTGGATGGGTCTGGCCCTGTTGGGCGCGGCCAGCGCCGCCGGATACCAGGAAAGCAGCTACGCCAACACGGGCCAGGGCGGCTGGAAGCCTGTGGCCGCGTGGTGCGACGCCTCGGCGCGCGTACTGGCCGTCACGGCCCCCAGCGGTCAGGGCCCGGTCCAGCCCACGACCCTGCTTCAATGGACGGTCGGCAACCTCAGCGCCCAGGCCTGGCAGTACGGCCCCGGCGAGGGCGCGGCGGGCAGCATCTACACGGCCCTGACCCCGGCGGGCGGGAAGGTCGGCGGCAGCCCGAACTTCTACGTCCACACCAGCAATGTCGAGAACGTGACGGACCCGGCCTACCGGCTGACCCACGTGGTCGAGTTCAAGGTGCCGGCCGGGACCTTCCGCTGCCGCTACGTGCCGCAGGCGGCTGTGCTGGCCGCGACGGCCAAGCACTCGGTCGTGGTCTGGGAGCAAGGGGGCAAGGTCACCTATGCCAGCCGCAACCGCGATGGCACGGCCGGAGTACAGCTCACGGGCGGCATACACACGCGCGGAGCCGGGGGGGACGGGTACCGCTGGCAAAAGGGCGGCTATACCTACACGCTGCGTCTGGGGGGCGAGGCCACGCCGGGCGGCAGCCTGAGCGTCTCGCGCGGTGGGCGCACCCTGAGCACCGAAGCCCTGCTGGCCTACAGCGTCAGCGTGCCGAAGTAGGGGTGACATCCGGGCAGGGGCAGGGGGGCGGCACCCGGAGCCGCCTGCCTCCACACCGGCCCTGGGCTATCCTCGGGCAGTGAATCGGGGAAGGACGCCGCAGCATGTCGCGGTCATCGGGTCGGGCTTCGCGGGGCTGGCGGCGGCGCTGCGGCTGGCGCGGGCCGGGGCCAGGGTCACGGTGCTGGACAATCTGGACGGCCCCGGCGGCAAGGCGGCCCTGAGCCGCACCGCACAGGGGGCTTTTGGGTTCTCCAGCGGGCCCACGGTTGTGACCATGCCCCAGGTGTTCCGGGGGCTGCACGCGCGCCTGGGGCTGGAGCTGCCCGCTCTGAGCCCGGCACGGCCCACCACGACCTACCACGGACGCGGCCAGCCCTTTGCGCCTGAGGCCCTGCACGTGGCGGGCAGCCTGGAGCCGACTCTGGCGCAGCTGTCCAGGGCCGACGGGCGGCGTTATACCCAACTGCTGGTCGCCTCGCGCCGCATGTATCTGGACGCCGCGCCCACCTTCCTGTTCGGGCCGCCGCCCACGCTTCCCCGGCTGGCCCGCTACGCCCTGACGCGGGGCCGGCGCGCCGCACCGCTGTCGTCGCTGGCCCGGTACGTTCGCTCGGGGCCGCGCCTCACGCCCTTCTGGCTGCGGTTCGCCACCTACCTGGGGGCTGACCCCTACCGCGCGCCCGCTGTGCTGCACAACATCGCCTGGGTCGAACTGGGCTACGGCGTGTGGCATCTGCCTGGCGGCCTGCTGGCCCTGGCCGAGCGGCTGCACGCCCAGGCCGAGGCGCTGGGCGTGCGCTTCGAGTACGGCACGCGCGTCACGCACCTCAGCACGCACGGGGGCCGGGTGCTGGGGGCGCATACGGACCGGGGGGCCTTTGCCGCCGACGCCTGGATCAGCGCCGCCGACCGCGCCCTGACCGCCGGGTGGCTGGGCCTGAACGAGAAACCCACCCCGCGCGGCGTGAGCGGCTTTGCCCTGCAACTGCGGCTGCGCGAGGACCGGGGACAGGCCCACCATATTTTCTGGCCCGCCGACTACGCCCGCGAGTGGCGCGACATCCGGCGCGGGCGGCTGCCGCAGGCCCCGACGCTGTACCTGCACCTGAACGGCCGGGAGGCCTTCTTGCTGGTCAACGCGCCCCCGAAGCCCGACGTGGCCCCGGACGCCCGCGAGTACGGCGCGTGGCTGCTGGCCCGGTTGCAGGCCGTGTTTCCGCTGGAGGTCGAGGACTGGCACGCCCTGTCGCCCGCCGACTACGCCCGCACGGCGCGCGGCGGGGCACTGTACGGGCGTGCGCCGCATGGCCTGAGCGGCAGCCTGCGCCCCGGCTGGACCCTGCCGCAGGCGCGCAATCTGGTGCAGGTGGGCGGCACGGTGCATCCGGGCGGCGGCGTGCCCCTGTCGGTGCTCTCGGGCTGGAACGGGGCGGGGACGCTGCTGGGCCTGCCCTATGACGACCTGGACGGCCGGCAGGTGCCGGGGAGGGGAGAGGTATGGCCGGACCTCAGCTGATGGGCCTTTCGCTGGACGCTTTGCCCGAGCCGCCCACCAGGCCCGGCAACGGCCACCTTCAGGACTGGGCTCTGCGGCCTCTGCCCCTGATCGAGGAGGGGGCTACGCGGGCGCGGGCCGCCGGGCGCGGGCTGTTCCGGCTGCGGCTGGGGCTGCCAGCGGTAGTGGGATTCTCGCCTGCCTGGAACCGCGCGCTGCTGAGCGACCTGCCGACCTTCCGCAGTGGGGGCAGCTTCTCGCGGGTGGTGCCGTACCTGTCGGGCGGCGTGATCCTGGCCGACGCGCCGGGCCACGCGGGGCGGCGGCGCATGGTGAACCCCGGCTTCGGGCGCGCGCACATGGCGGCGCTGCAGGAGCGCACCCGCGCCGCCCTGCCGTCCCTGCCCCCCGGTGAGTTCGATGCTCTGGCCTGGGCCGACGAGGCAGTGCTGCGGCTGCTGAACGCGGCGTACTTCAGTGGCGAATTTGACCACGGGCTGCTGCACGCCTTTCTGGCGCCGCTGCGCCGGCCCTTTCCGGTGCCGGCCCTGCCGCGCCCGCCGCTGTTCTGGGCCGTGGACCGCGAACTACGCCGCCTGTCGTATGCGCGCCTGCGGGCCGGGGGCGACGACCTGCTGGCGCTGCTGGTCCCGCTGCCTGGCGGGCTGGAGGAGGCGCGCGTGTCGCTGGCCGCCGCCCATGACACGACCACGCACGCGCTGGCCTACGCCGTGTGGCACCTCGCCCGGCACCCGCAGTGGCACGCGCCCGAGCACCACCCGGCCGTATTGAAAGAAACGCTGCGCCTGCACCCCCCCGGCTGGATGGGCAGCCGCCGCCTGGGCCGTGACCTCGTGTGGGAGGGCGTGCGGCTGCCGCGCGGGGCGCTGGCGCTGTACTCGCCGTACCTCTCGGGCCGCGACCCGGCGCTGTGGGACGCGCCCGACGAGTTTCGCCCCGAACGGTGGGTGCACAAGCCGCCCGCCTGGGCCTACCTGCCCTTCGGCGGCGGCGAGCGGCTGTGCCTGGGGATGCACCTCGCGCAGATGCTCATTCTGGACGCACTGGCGGCCCTGCCTCCCCTGCGCGCGGTGCGCGGCGACGATACGCCCGTGCCTGGCATCACCCTCGGCCCGCGCGGTCCGCTGATCGTATGCAGGACGGATAGGGACTAGGAACAGCGGCGAGGTGTGCCACACAGCCTTTTCCTGGCTCGCCGGATGGAATTGACAGGGCCTGCATACGGCGCTATATTTTCCTTATCACCGTCCGAGAGGGCGGTTTTTTTTGTACCCGTCCAGGGTCGGTGGCGCGGGTGCATGGGCCCATACCCCATTGCTGCTGGAAAAGGCGCGCAGGGCGGGGCCTGGAGGCTTCCGGCGAGGGGCCTTGACCGCGCCTGCATACCGCGCTATAGTCTTTCTACCACCGTCCGAGAGGGCGGCTTTTTTATTGGTCGCCCGCGCCGATCACCGCCTGCACCCGCCCGACCTCGCCGGTCGTGAGGCGCACCTTGATACCGTGGGGGTGAGAGGGCGACCGCGTAAGCAGCGCCGAGACGACGCTACGCGTGAGGCGGCCGGTGGACTGGTCCTGTTTCTGCACGATGTCCACCGCGAGGCCTGGCTGAATGTGGGAGCGGAGGGGAGGCATGGGGCGAGGATAGCGGTTGGCTTCAGAGAGCTGAGCGGAGCCCTTATACCTCGAGCGCCAGCTTATCCACATCATTGAGCAGCGGCGTTCCGGCGGGGTAGTCGCCGTTGAAACACGCCAGGCACAGGCCGGGGCCGCTGACGGCTTCCCGGATGCCTTGCTCGCTGATGAAGCTCAGGGTGTCGGCCCCGATCAGGTCGCGGATTTCCTCGATGCTGTGCGTGCTGGCCACCAGTTCCTTACGGGCGGCGGTGTCGATGCCGTAAAAGCACGGGTGCTTGATGGGCGGGCTGCTCACCCGGAAGTGGACCTCGGTGGCCCCCGCCTCGCGCAGCAGGTTCACGATCTGGCGGCTGGTGGTGCCGCGCACGATGGAATCGTCCACCAGCACGACCCGCTTGCCGCGCACGGCGCTGGTGGGCGAGAGCTTCATCTTGACCTTCAGCTCGCGCGCCTCCTGCGTGGGGGCGATGAAGGTACGGCCCGCATAGGGGTTCTTGTAGAGGCCGTAGTCGAAGGGAATGCCACTCTCGCGGGCGTACCCGATGGCCGCCCCGATACCGGAGTCGGGCACGGGCACCACGATGTCGGCCTCGACCGGCTGCTCGCGCGCCAGCTGCTCGCCCATACGGATGCGGCTGGCGTGGGCGTCCACACCGTCCAGCGTGCTGTCGCTGCGGGCAAAGTAGATCCACTCGAACGAGCAGGGGGTGGGGGTGCGGGCGTCCACCATGAGCGAGTGCAGGCCGTCGCGGTCCACCCAGACGAGTTCGCCGGGCAGCACGTCGCGCAGCAGGCGTGCCCCGACCGCGTACAGGGCGCAGGGCTCCGAGGCGATCACGTAGGCGCCCGGCTGCCCGTTCGCGCTGTCCTGTTGCCCGATCACCAGCGGGCGCACGCCGTTGGGGTCGCGGAAGCCCAGCAGTTGCGTGCGGCTCATCAGCACGCAGGCGAAGCCGCCCTTGAGACGCTTCATCGCCGCCGCCGTCGCCTCGATCAGGTCGAGGTCGGCCTCGCGGGCGATGAGGTTGAGCATGACCTCGCTGTCGTTGGTCGTCTGGAACAGCGCGCCCTGCATGAGCATGTCGTTGCGCACCTCGCGGGCGTTCACGAAGTTGCCGTTGTGCGCCAGTCCCAGAATGCCCTTGTTCGTGCGAGTGGTCAGCGGCTGGGCATTGAAGCGCAGGTTGCTGCCGGTCGTGCTGTAGCGCACGTGCCCGATGCTCACGCGGGCGTTGGCGAGGCGCACGCTGTCGAGCCGCCGCTCGTCGAACACCTGCGTGACCAACCCCAGGTCCTTCTCGACATGGAACTTCTCGCCATCACTGACGCACATGCCCGCCGCTTCCTGTCCCCGGTGCTGCAGCGCGAACATGCCCAGGTAGGTCATCCACGCCAGGTCGCACGGCGAGGGCGAGTACATGCCGAAAACTCCGCACTCGTCCTGCGGCTTGTCGGTCACCTCGTCGAAGATCATCCCAGGATCTCCGTCAGGGGCGACTCGAAAGCGGTTTTGAGCGTCTCAAGGTTCACGCTCAAGTGTACGTTGTGCGCCGGCAGGGCAATGGTCACGGTCTGCAATTCGTCGGCGCCCGCCTGCCCTGGGGCGTCGCCCAGCAGCGCGAAGGGCACGTTCAGCTCGCCCAGCCTGGCCTCGGCCTCGGCCTCGCGGCCCACCGGCACGGCCACGACCACGCGGCTGTGTGCCTCGCCGAACAGCAGGGCGTCGGCGCGCACCCCTTGCGGGGCGTCCAGCGACACCTTCAGGCCGCGCCCGCCCGCGATCGCCATCTCGGCCAGCGCCACGGCTAGGCCGCCCTCGGCGCAGTCGTGGGCCGTGGTCGTCAGACCCGAGCGGATCAGGGCCAGCGTGCCGTCGATCACACGCTGCTCCAGTCCCAGGTCCAGCGGCGGTACCTGCCCAGCTTCCAGGCCATGCACCGTTTCGAGGTACTGCGAGGCCCCCACCGAGTCGGCGTGTTGGCCCAACAGGTACAGCGTGTGCGCGCCGGCCTTGAGGTCCATCGTGGCCCGTACGGTCACGTCGGGCAGCACACCCACCATGCCGATGGTCGGGGTGGGGTGGATGGCGACCGTGCGCCCTTCTTCCACGTACTGGTTGTAGAGGCTGACGTTGCCGCCCGTGACCGGCGTGTTCAGGGCGCGGCAGGCGTCGGCGATGCCCTGCACGGCCTGCTGAAGCTGAAAGTACACCTCGGGGCGGTGCGGGTTGCCGAAGTTGAGGTTGTCGGTGATCGCCAGCGGGGTCGCGCCCACGCAGGCGAGGTTGCGCGCGGCCTCGGCCACGGCGGCGGCGGCCCCCGTATACGGATCGAGCTGCACGAAACGCGGGTTGCAGTCGCTCGTCGCGGCCACGCCCATGCCGCTGCCTTTCACGCGCAGCACGGCGGCGTCGGCGGCTCCCGGCACCACGACCGTGTTCGTCATAACCTGGTGGTCGAAGCGCTGGAAGATGGCCCGCTTGCTGGCAATCGTGGGGTGAGACAGGAGGTCGGTCAGGACCGCGCCCAGGTCGCCGGGCAGGGCCACGCCGCTCAGGTCCCGCTCCCGCGCCGCGATGATGTCCGGCGACTCGACGCCCTCGCGGGTGTACTTGGGGGCCTCGTTCAGCAGGGCCACCGGCAGGTCGCACACCACCTCGCCGTTCCAGGTCAGGCGGTAGTTGTTATGGGCCTCGACCTCACCGATCGTCACCACGTCGAGTTCCCACTTGGCGAGCAGATCGTGCAGCTCCTGTTCGCGGCCCGGCACCGGCACCAGGATCATGCGCTCCTGCGATTCGCTCAGGCACAGTTCCATGGGCACCATCCCCGACTCGCGGGTGGGCACCTTGTCCAGGTCCATGGTGATGCCCAGTTCGGCGCGGTAGGCCATCTCGCAGGTGCTGCTCACCAGTCCGGCCGCGCCCATGTCCTGCACGCCCGCCACCACGCCGGCCTGGATGGCCTCCAGCGTGGCCTCCAGCAGCAGCTTTTCCATGAAGGGGTCGCCTACCTGCACGGCGGGGCGGTCGGCCTGCGAGGCGTCGCTGAGGTCGGCCGAGGCGAACACGGCCCCGCCCAGGCCGTCGCGCCCGGTCTTGGAGCCGACGTACACGATCTGGTTGCCCACCTCGCCCATCGTTCCCTTGGCGAGGTCCTCGTGGCGCAGCAGGCCCAGGGCCATCACGTTGACCAGCGGGTTTTCCTGGTAGCTGGGGTGAAAGGTCACCTCGCCGCCCACCGTGGGCACGCCGATGGCGTTGCCGTAGTGCGCGATGCCCTCCACGACCCCGTTCAGCAGAAAGCGGGTGCGCGGGCTGTCGGGGTTGCCGAAGCGCAGGCTGTCAAGCACCGCGAAGGGCCGCGCCCCCATGGCGAAGATGTCGCGCAGGATGCCGCCCACGCCGGTTGCCGCGCCCTGCACGGGTTCCACGGCGCTGGGGTGGTTGTGCGACTCCATCTTGAAGGCCACGCCCCAGCCGTCCCCGATGTCCACCACGCCCGCGTTCTCGCCGGGGCCCTGGAGCACCTGCGGCCCAGTGGTCGGAAAGGCCGAGAACAGGGGGCGGCTGTTCTTGTACCCGCAGTGCTCGGACCACATCGCGCCGACGATGGCGGCTTCCAGGGCATTGGGCTCGCGCCCGATCTGGTGCACCAGCAGGTCGTATTCCTCGGCACTCAGGCCGAAAGTGGCGGCGCGGTCACGCAGGGAGGGAAGGGACTGGGTCATGGACAAACTCCTTGAGAATGTGGGTCACCTGGCCTCTGTGATACGCCGTGTGCCGCAGGTGGGAGCTCAGGCTGCCGCGCACCGGCCGGAGCCTGTGGAGCACCTGGAAGGTGGCGTCGGGGTCAAAACGTTCGGGTGGGGCGTCGCGGACCGCCCGGACGGCCCCACGGAACACGGCAGCGACAGCAGTTGGCACGGTGTCCCTGGGGTCGGTTTCGTGTGCGACGATCGGCCCAGTCACGGCCTGCGCCCAGGCTTCGGCTTCGGAGCCGAGATAGCCGTAGGTCAGTGCGGGGGCCGCGTCACTGAGTCCGGGGCGAATGGTCGCCCGCGTCCAGTCGGCGATATGGAGGGCGTGCCACGCGGCGCTGTGGGCCGTATACGCAGGCTGGGAAAACTGCGCGGCGGGCACCCGGTCCAGCGCGGCCAGGAACACCGTGAACTCGGCGTCCAGCGCGTCGGCCAGGAAGTCGCGCAGCACGTCCATGTCGCCTTAGCCGCTCTTCTTGCCGAGCTGCACTTGCCCTCTGTGGTAGGCGACGTGGCGCAGTTGAAGCCCCAGGGCGCTCAGGCGGGGGCGGGTGCCGCTGGGAGTCGCGGCACTGAAAACCTCGCCGCCCAGCTCCGCCTCGGTCTTGTGGGCCAGGAACGCGCTCACCCGCGCGCCGACGGCGTCCAGACGGGCCAGCACCTCACCCTTGGGGGCGGTGTCCTCCAGCGGTGCGGGCTGGGTGCCCAGCGCCTGCACACGCTCCGAGTCCTCCCAGCCGAGGTAGTGGTAATCGGAGGCGGCGCGGTCGTCCAGCACCATCAGGCGCAGCCAGTCGGCAATGTGCAGGGCGTGCCACGCCGGGCTGTGGCTCAGGGTCGCGGCCCGGAACTGCTCGTCTGGCACGCTGTCCAGCGCAGCCCGGAACAGTTCGAGTTCCGAGCGGTACTCCCCGGCCAGGTAATCGCCGAGGGTCATGCGCCCCGGCGTCCTGCCGGCGCGGCCTTGAGCGAATCGAACAGGCCCCGGCCGTCCTCGCTGCCCAGCAGCAGCTCGACCGCGCGTTCGGGATGGGGCATCATGCCCAGCACGTTGCCGCCTTCGTTCACGATCCCGGCGATATCGTTGAGGCTGCCGTTGGGGTTGTCCACGTACCGGAACACCACGCGGCCCTCGTTTTCCAGGCGGGCGACCGTCTCGGCGTCGGCGTAGTAGTTGCCCTCGCCGTGCGCGACCGGAATCTCCAGCACCTGATCCTTGCCGTAGGCGGCCGTGTAGGCGGTCTGGTGGTTCTCGACGCGCAGCTTCACCGGCCGGCACAGGAAGTGCAGTTCGCGGTTGCGGCTCAGGGCGCCGGGCAGCAGCCCCGCCTCGGTCAGCACCTGAAAGCCGTTGCACACGCCCAGCACGTAGCCTCCGGCCTCGGCGTGGGCCTTGACTGCCTGCATGACCGGGCTGCGGGCGGCAATCGCCCCCGAACGCAGGTGGTCGCCGTAGGAAAAGCCGCCGGGCAGGAACACCAGTTCGGTGCCCTCCGGCAGCTTCTCTTCGGTGTGCCACACGAACTGCGCCTCCTCGTCAAGCATCAGCCGCGCGGCGTGCAGGGCGTCGGCGTCGCAGTTGGAGCCGGGGAACTGGATGACGGCCGTTTTCACGCCTCGGTCAGCTCCCAGCGGGCGTCTTCCATGATGGGGTTGCTCAGCACGTTGCCCACGATGTCCTTGAGTTGCGCCTCGACCTCGGCGTGCTCTCCCTGAAGACTCAGTTCGATGTACTTGCCGATGCGCACGCCCGACACGTTGTCGTGTTCCAGGTGCGAGAGGGCGCGCTCGACGGTGCGGCCCTGCGGGTCGAGGATGCTGGGCTTGAGGGTCACGTAAACCTTGGCGGTGTATTGGGGCATGGCGAAACTCCGGGGGGTAGGGAAGGGCGGCGGGCCTCAGCCCTGGGCGGGGCCGGTCACGCGGCGCAGCATCTCGGTGTAGGCGTCTTCCACGCCGCCGAGGTCGCGGCGGAAGCGGTCCTTGTCCATCTTTTCGTTCGTCTCGGCGTCCCAGAAGCGGCAGGTGTCGGGGCTGATCTCGTCGGCCAGCACGACCGTGCCGTCGGCCAGCGTGCCGAACTCCAGCTTGAAGTCGATCAGGCGCACGCCGCGCTCGGCGAAGTACGGCGTCAGGAAGGCGCGGACCTTCAGGGCCAGCTCGCGCAGTCGGCGCAACTGCGGCTCGGTGGCCCAGCCCAGCGCGATCGCCGTGTCGTCGTTGATGAGCGGATCGCCCAGCGCGTCGGACTTGTAGCAGTACTCGACGACCGGGTGTGAGAGCGGCGTGCCCTCCTCGACGCCCAGGCGCTTGGAAAAGCTCCCGGCGGCGACGTTGCGCACGATCACCTCGACCGGAATGATGTTCACGGCCCGCACGAGCTGCTCGGTCTCCGAGAGGTGCGCCAGAAAGTGGGTCGGAATGCCGCTCTGCTCCAATTGTGGAAACAGGTGCGCCGTGATGGCATTGTTGATCCGGCCCTTGCCCCCGATCTGCGCCTTTTTCACGCCGTTGAAGGCGGTCGCGTCGTCCTTGTACTCGACGATGTACTCGGCCGGGTTCGCGGTCGCGTACACGCGCTTGGCCTTGCCCTCGTACAGCTGTTTGCCTCTGGTCATACCGCCGCCTCCCAAAGTAGGAAAAGCGCCCCCCGCACGTTCTCGGGGCGACGCTGCGCTGTCGCTGTGTTCTGCATTCGGGGTCTCCAATGTCGTCTCTCGGACGAACTTACCGGCTGCGCGCGCGCAGGGGCCGGGGCGTCTCTCGGGACGCGACTGGAAAAGAAAAAGTGCAGCTCCAGCTCGGGGCCTGGCTGCCTGCCGGTAACTTAACATTTCCCGAATCCGGCCGTATAGGGACGTTCACCTCACTCGGACGGCGCGGCGTAGACAAAGCCCGCGCAGACGAAACGTGGCCGCCCGGCGAGGTCGTCCCGCACCTCGGCCTGCCAGCCCCCGGCGCGCAGCTCGGCTGCCAGCGTGGGGGCGTTGCGCGGGTCGAGCTCCAGCAGCAGCGCGCCGCCGGGGGCCAGGGCCGGCCCGGCGTCCCGTACCAGCGGCCGGGCCACGTCCAGGCCGTCGGGGCCCGCGTACAGCGCCAGATCGGGGTCGTGCCGGACCTCGGGGTCCGCCCCTGGGCGGTCGCCCTCTGGCAAATAGGGCGGGTTGCTCACGATCAGGTCGAACGGGCCGCGCAGCCCCGCCAGCAGGCTCCCGGCCACGAAGGTCACGTGCAGGCCGTTCAGGGCCGCGTTCTCGCGCGCCAGGGCCAGGGCGTCCAGGCTGAGGTCGGTGGCCCACACCGCTGCGTCGGGCCGGGCGGCCTTCAGGCCCAGCGCGAGGGCGCCCGTGCCGGTGCCGATATCCAGCAGGCGGGGGGCAGGCACGCCGCGCACTTCCTCCAGCGCGAGGTGCAGCAGCCACTCTGTCTCGGGGCGGGGCACGAGCGCACGGGCGTCGCTACCCAGCCGCACGCCGCCCCATTCGATTTCGCCCAGCAGATGTTGCAGCGGCACGCGCCGCGCCCGCCGTTCGGTCAATGCCCCCACCCGTGCAGCGTCTTCCGGGCGCATCTCCTCGTGGGCGCGCAGCAGCAGGGCCGTACTGTTCAGGCCCAGGGCGTGCAGCAGCAGCGCGCGGGCGTCCACCTCGGGAGAGGGAACACCCGCCGCGCGCAGGGTCTCGGTGCTCGTCAGGAGCAGCTGTCGCAGGGTCGGCATAGCTGGAAGGGGCGGGGCTCCTCGCCCCACCGGGAATCCCTGTTAGCCGTGACGGGGGCGGATGACCAGCCGCCGCGCCGCGCCCTCGCCCACCGACTCGCTGACCACATCGGGGTGCTCCTTGAGGGTGATGTGGATGATCCGGCGCTCGGCGGCGGGCATGGGCTGAAGCTCATGGGGCTCGCCGCTCTTGGCGACCTGTACGGCCAGGCGCTCGGCCAGCTTGCTCAGAGTATCGGACTGGCGTTTGCGGTAGCCGCCCACGTCCACCCGCACGCGCAGGTCGCCCCGGCCCGCCTGCTTGGTGAGCACCGTGTAGGCGATGACCTCGATGGCCCCCAGCACCCGGCCGTCGCGTCCGGCGAGCTTGGCGGCGTTCTCGCCGGTGATCTCGGCTTCCAGGGCGTCCCCGGTCTCGGTGATGCTCACCTGCAACGTGGGGTCCAGGCGGGCGATCAGGCCGCGCAGAAAGCGCTCCAGCACCGCGCGGGGGTCCTCGTGCGCGGCTTCCAGCGCGGGCGCACCGGTCAGGACCGGCTCGGGCGTGTGGGGCAGCGGCGCGCTCTCGTCGGCGTCACTGATCCCCAGCCCCGCGAGATAGTCGTCGAGGTTCGTGCGGTTGTCCATACCCCTCACTGTAGCGCGGCGGCACTCACAAAAAACTGGCGGTTGCCGCGCAGGCCGGACCTCGGCGCTAGGTCCCGGCCGTGCCCGCGCGCGCCGCCTGGGCGAAGGCCCGCGCGCTGCGCTCCAACATCTCGTACATGTCCTCGAAGCCGCGCGCGCCGCCGTAGTAGGGGTCGGGCACGTCCTCGCCCCGGCCCTGGGGGTCGAAGTCGCGCATGAGCAGGATGCGGGCCTGGGCGCCGGGGGGGGCCAGGCGCCGGGCGTCCTCGGCGTTGTTCGCGTCCATCGCCAGGATCACGTCCTGCCCGGAAAAGTCGGCGGGCCCGAGCTGCCGTGCCCGGCCGCCCAGCTCCAGGCCGTGCGCCGCCGCGACCGTCTGCGAGCGCGGATCGGCGGGCCGCCCCACGTGCCAGTCGCCGGTGCCCGCGCTGACCACCGTGGCCTCCACCCCCGCCGCCGCGAGTTCCCGGCGCAGCAGCGCCTCGGCGACCGGCGAGCGGCAGATGTTGCCCAGACACAGCGCCATGACCCGCAGGGGCCGCGCCGACAGACCGGAAGAAACGTCGTTCATGCCCGGAATTGTGCCGCACCTGGGCCAGATGTGGATGGGCCAGAAAAAAGAAGCCGCCCCGCAGGGCGACTCCTGGGGTACGGCCTGGCGTTATTTCTCGACGAGGTACGCCGACTCAATCACGTCGGGCGCGCCGCCCATGCCGGGCTGGATGCGGGTGAGCCGGTCGAGGACGTCCAGACCCTCGACGACCTTGCCGAACACCGTGTGCTTGCCGTCGAGGTGCGGGGTCGCCAGGAAGGTGATGAAGAACTGCGAGCCGTTGGTGTTGGGGCCACGGTTCGCCATGCTCAGCACGCCCTTGCCGGTGTGGCGTTTGTCGTTGGGCTCGTCCTCGAAGTCGTAGCCGGGGCCGCCCGCACCGGTGCCGGTGGGGTCGCCCGTCTGGGCCATGAAGCCGTCGATGACGCGGTGGAACTTGATGCCGTCGTAGTAGTGGTGCCGCAACAGGTAGGCGAACGAGTTCACCGTGACGGGCGCGTCGTCGGGGTACAGCTCGACCACGATGCGGCCCTTGCTTGTTTCCAGCACGGCGCGGTACTGCTTGCCGGGCTCGATACCTGCGCCCAGTTCGGGAGCCTGGGTGAACTTGGTCTGGCGCTCGGCCTTCAGCTCGGGCGTGGCCTGAAAGCCCTCGCCGGTATAGGTGTCCGCATTCGTCATGGGGGGCATTGTACCCGCTGCGCTCTCATGTGCGCCGGGCGGCAGGCGCGCACGCTCAAGGTTGCCTCAAGACCCGGCCCGGCCAGCGGGGCGCGGCCGGGCGGATGCTGAGCCGCATGGACTACCGTCAACTGGGGCGTTCGGGCTTGCAGGTCTCGCTCGTGGGACTGGGCTGCAACAACTTCGGCGGCCGGCTGGACGAGGCCGGGACGAAGGCGGTCGTGGCGCGCGCGCTGGACGCCGGCATCACGCTGTTCGACACCGCCGACATCTACGGCGGCGAGCCGGGCCGCTCCGAGACGCTGCTGGGCCGCGCGCTGGGGGCCGAGCGCGACCGTATCGTGCTGGCGACCAAGTTCGGGCTGCCGATGAACAAGGAAGGCACCGCGAAGGGGGCGTCGCGCCGGTACATAGAGCGGGCGGTCGAGGCGAGTCTGAAGCGCCTGGGCACCGACTACATCGACCTCTATCAGCTTCACACCCCCGATCCCCTGACCCCGCTGGAGGAGACCCTGAGCGCCCTCCAGAGCCTCATCGCGCGCGGGCTGGTGCGCTACGTGGGCTGCTCGAACCTGCCGGCGTGGCAGGTCGTGGACGCCGACTGGATTGCCAGGACCGGGCACCAGCCCGGCTTCGTGTCGTGCCAGGACGAGTACAGCCTGCTTGTGCGCGGCGCCGAGAAGGAACTGCTGCCCGCCATGCGCGCGCATGGGCTGGGGCTGCTGCCGTACTTTCCGCTGGCGAGCGGCCTGCTGACTGGCAAGTACCGCCCGGACCAGGCCGCTCCCGAGGGCACGCGCTTCGCGTCGGCCAAGGGCCTGAGCGACCGCTACATGACCGAGCAGAACTGGAAGATCGTGGAGGGCCTGCGCGAGTTTGCCGAAAGCCGGGGCCACACGCTGCTGGAACTGGCCTTCAGCTGGCTGGCCGCGCAGGAGCCGGTGTCAAGCGTGATCGCGGGCGCGACGAAGCCCGAACAGATCGACCAGAACGTCGCCGCCGTGGACTGGCAGCTGAGCGCGGAGGAGTTGGCAGAAGTGGGGCGACTGACGGCCAAGGACTGAGTTGGAAGGCGGTCTATTCCTATTTGCCCGCCCCCAGCCCCCCTCCTCCCGGGAGGGGGAAGCCTTTCGCTGCGCTCGGCAAGAGTCATCCCGGATGTTGGTGGAGTCGCTCTGCTTCACAGCGTGACAGCGCAGGTCGGGGCCAGACCCGCCGGGTCAGAATGGCCCGCGCGCTGCGCACACGTGGGCCTTCATGGGAAGTGAGGCTGTGGGTCGGCCCCCCCGCTGAGATTCTTGGGGCTTCGGCGTGGGGTGAGTAGAGTGGGGCGGACACGCGACCTCACCCCTCCCCTTACACCACCCATTCTCCGTTCCGCATCAGGGGCTCTCGGGCGCCGTCCTTCGTCACGCCGTCCACGTCAGTGCCGGGGGTGCCGATCATCCAGTCCACGTGAATTAGGCTGTCGTTGCCGCCGGCGGCGCGCAGGGCCGCTTCGTCGCTGCCGCCCCGCACGTTGGTCGGGTAGCAGCGGCCCAGGGCAATGTGCGAGGCGGCGTTCTCATCGAACAGCGTGTTTAGGAACAGCGTCCCCGTGCGCGCCACCGGAGCCGAGGCGGGCACGAGGGCGATCTCGCCCAGGTGTGCGGCGCCCTCGTCGGTGCCGATGAGCTGTCTCAGGGTCTCCTCGCCGCGCTTGGCGGTGACTTCTACGGCCCGGCCCCCCTCGAAGCGCACGCGGATGCCTTCGATGAGCTGCCCGCGCGCACTCAGGGGCTTGCTGGCGGCGGCCCAGCCGTCCACGCGCTCGCGGTGCGGGGCAGTGAAGACCTCGTCGGTGGGCAGGTTGGGCACGGCGCGGATGCCGTTTTTGGCTGTTTCCGCGCCGCCCTGCCAGATGTGGTTCTCGGCGAGCCCCACCGTCAGGTCAGTGCCCAGTTCGGACTTCAGGTGCACCGCGGCGTACTGCTTCCCGGTCAGTAGGCGGGTCAGGCGCTCCAGCCCCGCCAGGTGCTTGTCCCAGGCGGCGACCGGATCGGGCTGGTCGGCGCGGGTCACGGCGAAGATGTCGTCCCAGAGCCGCGCCACGCCGTCGTCCTGACTCAGCTCCGGGTACACGCGGGTCGCCCAGGCGGGGGTGCTCATGGCGGCCACGCACCAGTTCACCGCGAAGCCGCTCACTGCTGCCGCCACCTCGCGCCCGGCCTGGGCCAGCAGCTTGCTGCGCGTGGCGATGCGCGCCGGGTCCACGCCGGCCAGCAGCGCCGGGTCGTCGCCCACGACGCGCAGGCGGGCGTAACCGTCGTCCAGCATCTTCTGGGCTTCCAGAGTGGCCCACCCTGGCACGTAGGCCACCGCATCGTCGCCGCCGTCTTCGTACAGCGCCAGGCCTAGGTGATCGTCCACGTACTGCACGCGCACGTCGAGCGCCCCGGCGCAGTAGGCGGCGCGGGCGATCAGTCGGGCCAGTGGGGCGGCCTCCAGCGGCGCGGCGACGAACAGTTTGCCGCCGCTGGGCAGGTTGACCCCGGTGCGCACGAGCAGTTCGGCGTAGCGCTCCAGCCGGGTCTGGAATTCGGAGGTGGTCATGGGTTCCACTTTAGGGCGGTCTCCGCCGGGCTGTCCGGCATCGCGGGGCGGCCGGGACCCGTGCCGCCTACCAGCCCTCGATCTGCCGCCCGGCCTCGAACGCGGCCGCGCCGACCGCCACGCTGAGGTTCAGGCTGCGGCCGTGCCCGGGCTGCGGCAGTTTCAGCTTGGGGAGGGCGTCGCGCAGCCACGCGGGCAGGCCGCGTGACTCGGGCCCGAACAGCAGGTAGTCGCCCCGCCGGAAGCCCGCGCGGGTGTGCAGATCGGTCGCGTGGGTGGAGAAGGCGAAGACGCGCGCCCCGGCCCCCAGCGTGCCCTGAAAAGCCGTCCAGCTTGCGTGCTCGTGAAGCGTCACGCCCTCCAGATAATCCATCACCGCCCGCCGGAACTCGCGGTCGTGCAGGTGGAACCCGAAGGGCCGGATGAGGTGCAGCTCGGCCCCCAGCACGGCGCAGGTGCGCGCCACGTTGCCGACGTTGCCCGCCTTTTCCGGCTCGAACAGGACGACGTGCAGCAGCGGCGTGGGAACCGGTGTCGCGCCGTCAGGCATCCGCGCGCTCCGGTTCCGGCTGGCCCAGCAGCACCGTGACCCGCGTCTGCACGTGGTCGGGGGCCAGCCCCTCGGAAGTCTTGAAGCTCACCCCCACCTCGGACTCGGGAAGGGCCAGCAATCCGGCGACCGACCGCGCGATCTCGGCGCGCAGCGGCCCCAGCTTGGGCCGGTCCAGCGTCACGACCAGGGCCACGTTCACGGGCGCGTAGCCGCGGCTACGCGTCAGTTCTAGGGCCCGCGCCAGGATCACGCGCGAGTCCATGCCCTGCCACTCGGCGGCCGTGTCGGGAAAATACTGCCCGATGTCGCCCAGCGCGAGCCCCGAGAGCAGGGCGTCGGCGAGCGCGTGCAGCACGGCGTCGCCGTCCGAGTGCGCCACCGCGCCCCGTTCCGACGGCACGTGCACGCCGCCCAGGACCAGGGAGCGGCCCCCATCTTCCGGCCGGGCCAGGCGGTGGGCGTCCTCGCCGTACCCGATCCGGTAGGCGAGCGGGGCGCGGCTGGGCAGGGCGCGGTCGGGCAGCGGGGCAGCGGTCATGGGGGGCAGGATAACGGGGCCTGCCCGCGTGACCGCTGTACTCCTCAGCGCGTGAAGTCCGGCTGCGCCTCCAGCGCGCGCACGCCCGCCGCGATGATGTCGATGCAGGCCTTCACGTCGCGCTCGTCGACCATCTCGCTGGGGCTGTGCATGTACCGGTTCGGGATGCTGACCACGGCGGTCGGCACGCCCGAGCGCACCAGGGCCAGGGCGTCGGCGTCGGTGCCGCTGTAACGCCCGGTGGCCGAGAGGGTGTACGGAATCCCCTCGGCCTTGGCGGCGTCGGTCAGGCGGCGCAGCAGGGCGGGGCTCTGCATCGGCCCGACCGTCAGGTTCGCGCCCGAGCCGAAGGGCGCTACGCCGTACTTCTTCTCGCTCACGCCGGGCTGCTTGGTTTCGTGCGTCACGTCCACGGCAATGCCGGCGATGGGGTCCAGACGGTGCCCGCTGAGGTGCGCGCCGAACAGCCCGATCTCCTCCTGGGTGGTGCCCACAGCGACCACGCGGTGCTTGAGGTCAGTGTCCTTCAGCGCCCGCAGCGCCTCGAGGACGATGAACGCCCCCACGCGGTTGTCCAGCGCGCGGCTGACCACCTTGCCGCCGACCATCACCGGCCCCTGCTCGATGACGCCGTAGGTGCCCACCGGAATCTGCGCCTGGGCCTCGTCCTTGCTCAGGCCCACGTCAATCCACAGGTCCTCGAGCTTGCTGGCCTTGGTCCGTTCGTCGGCCTCCATGACATGAATCGCCTTCTTGCCGATCACGCCGATGAGGTCGCCGCCGGGTGCCAGCAGCCGGATACGCTGGCCCACGAGCACCTGCGGGTCCCAGCCGCCCACTGGCAGCACGCTCAAGAAGCCCTCGTCGCCCACGTAGGAGACGATAAGGCCGATCTCGTCGAGGTGACCCATCAGGGCGACGGCGGGCGCGTCCTCGGGCCCGACTTCGGCGTACACGTTGCCGTAGTGGTCCTCGCTGACGCGGGCGAAGGTCGCGGCTTCCTTCTTCCAGACGTCGGCGGCGCGGCGCTCGGCCCCGCTGGGAGCAGCCTGCGAGAGCAGGGCGAACAGGAAGTCGCGGTTGATGTAGTCGCTGGTCGGGCTCATGGGCCGGAGTGTAGCGCCCGCCTACACTGTCGCCATGACCCCCTCACCCGTGCCCGACCCTGAGATCGACGTCCAGGTGGACGTGCGCCATCTCCCTGACCACAGCACGGCGCAGCGGCAGGTGTTCGGGTACGTCATCACCCTGCACAACCGGGGCGGCGACACCTGGCAACTCGTCGCGCGCCACTGGGACATCCAGGACGCGCGCGGCCACACGATCACCGTAGACGGCGAGGGCGTGGTCGGCGAGCAGCCCATCCTCGCGCCCGGCGCCCGCTACACCTACAACTCCTTCGTGACGCTGGACACCGCGCCCGGCGTCATGGCGGGGCATTACGTCATGCGCGACGCCTGGGGCCAGAGCGCCCAGGTGCCCGTCCTTCCCTTCCGGCTGGATACGGGAAGCGAACGGGTCCTGAACTGAGGGACGGGGGCGGCGGGAGCATACGGGCCGGCGTCCGCTGCCCTGCCCCTCAAGGCAACCGCAGCACCCGCACGTTGCCGCTCGCTGCGCTCAGGAAATTGAGCCGGCCGCCGTCGGGGCTCACGTTCCAGTCGCTCTGGCGCACCTGATCGCCCAGGTCGCCCAGGGTGGTCCAGGCTGCGCTGCCCACGCTGTACTGCCTCAGCACGTGCGGCCCGCTGCCACCGAGCGGGATAAGCAGCATCCGGTCCGCGTCGCGCCAGCGGTACGATCCGAACACGTTCAGTTCGCGCGCTGCGCCTCCCGCCGTGTCCTGAAGCCACAGGCCGTTGCGCGCCGCGGAGTCGAAGGCGACCGTGTACGCGACCCGCCGACCGTCGGGGCTCAGGGCGACCGCGCGGAAGCCCAGGGCGGTGCGCAGCGTCTTTTTCGCGCCGGTCAGGACGTTCAGGGTGAACAGGTCGCGGTCGCGGTCGCCGGGCGCCAGCTTGCCGCTCAGGAGCAGCGTATCCTCGCCGATCCACCCCGAGACGCCGCCGCCGTACAGTGTCGCCACGGCGCGCGGCGCTCCGAAGGCGTTGGCGACGTAGACCCGTGTGGCCCGGCGGTCGTAGTTGCCGCCCGTATCACTGCGTGCATAGGCCAGCCGCGTCTCGCTGCGCGTCCAGGCCACGTCGCTTCCGTAGGTGGGCAGGGTGAAGCGCCGGCCGTCGGCCAGCCGCTCCAGGGTGGTTGCCTCGCCGTTGCCGGGGCGCACGGCCCACAGCAGCCGGGGCGAGAAGAAGGCCACCGAGGAGAAGCGCCGCGTGACCTCGCCGCCCCCGGCCGGCACCTCGTAGATGCCGGTCGCGGCGCGCGCCGGGGGGCCGTCCAGAAACAGCAGCGAGCGCGAATCCGGCGCCCAGACCGTGCCGGGGCAGCACGTCCCGCTCAGGACGGCCTGCGAGGGCAGCGTGGCGGCGGGGGCCAGGGTGCTCAGTGCCAGCGCCGCCAGCGCCAAGGAACGGGCGCGCCTCACCGCGCGCCTCCGGGGGCGGGGGGCCAGGGCCGCCGGAACTCGTTGAGGAGCGGGCCGCCGCGCAGCGCGCCCGGCTGGGTGTCGGGGGTCTGCCAGCGCCGGGGCTGGTCGAGGTCGTACTCGTAGCCGCGCCCGAAGCCCCCGGCCAGGGCGAGCGTGTCCCAGTCGGCGGCGATGTACGGCACCGGGTTGAAGAAGCGCTGGTGCGAGCGGTCGCGCAACTCCAGGTGCAGGTGCGGCGCGCTGACGCAGGTGAACTGCGAGTCGCCACTCTCGCCAATGACCTGTCCGCGCTTGACCTGCTGCCCGACCCGCATCGAGGAGCGCACGCGCAGGTGCCCGTACAGGCTGCTGAGGTTGCCCGCGTGGTCAATCACGACGTTGTGCGGCGGGCTACCGTGGGTGCCGTCCACCTCGGCCACCCGGCCGTCGCCGATAGCGCGCACCGGGGTGCCGCAGGGCGCCGAGAAGTCCAGCCCCGCGTGGATGCCCTGCAGGTTGCCGTAGGTGCTGCGCCGCTGCCGGTACGACCCTGTGGTGTTGCCGTAGCCCTGTCCCAACAACCAGGTGTCGGGCCCCGGCGCGTCCGCGAAGGGCAGCCCGAACTGCCGGGAAGGCGGCGCGGTGGCCGAGAGGGGGAGCGGCGCGGCGTAGTGGGCCAGCGCGCCGCCCAGGAGCAGCAGGCCGGCCATTCCCAGGCCCACCCGCCGCCCTCGCCGGAACAGATTCAGCTTGAACATGGCGAATGCTCGCGCGGGCGTGGGTGCGGCACGGTAGCGCAGGGCACCTTCGCGTGCGCCGCCGCGCCCCCCGGCTTGACTTCCGCGCCCGTGACCCGTACCTTGTTCTCCGCTGGTCCGGTAGTGTAGCGGTTAGCATATCTGCCTGTCACGCAGAAGGTCGCGGGTTCAAATCCCGTCCGGACCGCCAGCACAAAGCGCCCCTCATGGGGGCGCTTTTTTCATGTTCCGTGACGAACTCGGGGTCCGGCCGCGCCAGATGACACTCTGCGGCCCCCGCCTGTCCTATCATGCGCCCCGGTTTCGCACGGCGTCCGTTGAGTGGGCCTTTTGCCCGGCCCTCTCCGAACCCCGCGCACGGCGAGCCTATCCACATTCTGGGGAGGACGCCACGCATGACTGCCACCAATACCAATTTCTCGACCACCGACGCCGCCGAACTGTACCAAGTGCCCAACTGGGCAGGCGGCTGGTTCCGCGTGTCCGACAAGGGCGCGCTCGAAGTGACCCCCACGCCGGGCCTGCACGCTCCGCTGCGCGCCATCGTGGACGAGATCGTCGACCGCGGCGAGAGCCTGCCGGTCATCCTGCGTTTTCCGCAGGTACTCGCCGGGCGCGTCAAGCACCTCAACGAGGCCTTTCAGTCGGCCATCACCGAGTACAGCTATAGCGGCCACTACCAGGGCGTGTTTCCCATTAAGGTCAACCAGCGCCGCATGGTCGTCGAGTCGGTGGCCGCCGCCGGCTACGACTATGCCCACGGCCTGGAGGCAGGCAGCAAGGCCGAGCTGGCCCTGTGCCTCGCGCAGAAGATGCACCCCGACGCCCTGCTGTGCTGCAACGGCTTCAAGGACGACGGCTTCATCAAGCTGGCCCTGTGGGGCCGCACGCTGGGCAAGAACGTGGTCATCACCATCGAGAAGTTCACGGAGCTCGACCGCATCCTCAAGCAGGCCAGGGCGCTCGGGGTCAAGCCGGCCATCGGCGTGCGCTTCAAGCTGCACGCGCGCGGCTCGGGCCAGTGGGAGGAGTCGGGCGGCGACCAGGCCAAGTTCGGCCTGAACGCCTACGAACTGCTGCGCGTGGTCGAGCGCCTGCGCCAGGAGAACATGCTCGACTCGCTGGTCATGCTGCACACCCACATCGGGTCGCAGATCACCGACATCCGCCGGGTCAAGGTCGCCGTGCGCGAGGCCACGCAGACCTATGCGGGCCTCATCGCGGCGGGCGCGCAGCTCAAGTACCTCAACGTGGGCGGCGGCCTGGGCGTGGACTACGACGGCTCCAAGACGACCTTCTATGCCTCGATGAACTACACGGTCAAGGAGTACGCCGCCGATGTGGTCTACACCGTGCAGGAGGTCTGCAAGGCGAGGAACGTGCCCGAACCCGTGATCGTCTCCGAGTCGGGCCGCGCGCTGACCGCGCACCACGCCGTCCTCATCTTGCCGGTCATCGACGTGACCGGGCCGACCCGTGACCTCGAAAATCTCGCGCCCCCCAGCGCCGACAGCCACCAGGTCGTCAAGGATATGGAGGAGATTCTCGAGAAGATCACGGCGCGTAACTACCGCGAGTCGTACAACGACGCTGTGGGCGACAAGGGCACGCTGCACAACCTCTTCGACCTCGGCTACGTGACGCTGGAGGACCGGGCGCGCGGCGAGGCGCTGTTCAACGCCATCCTCCGCAAGATCGCCAAGCTGATCGCGGGTGAGAAGTACGTTCCCGACGAACTCGAGGACCTGCAAAAAGTCCTGGCCGACAAGTACATCTGCAACTTCTCGCTGTTCCAGAGCTTGCCGGACAACTGGGCCATCCAGGCGCTGTTTCCCATCGTGCCGCTCGACCGCTTGGCCGAGAAGCCCACGCGGCAGGCGACGCTGGTGGACATCACCTGTGACAGCGACGGCAAGATCGAGAAGTTCATCGACCTGCGCGACGTCAAGGCCACGTTGCCCCTGCACGACCCCGGCGACCAGCCCTACTACCTGGGCGTGTTCCTGATGGGCGCGTACCAGGACGTGCTGGGCAGCGCCCACAACCTGTTCGGCAAGGTCAGCGAGGCGCACGTCACGGTGCGGCCCGGCGGGAAGTTCAACATCGACCTCTTCGTGCGCGGCCAGAAGGCGCGGCGCATGATCGAGTCGATGGGCTACGAGGAACCCATGCTGCGCGACGCCATCGAGGACCAAGCCGACGTGGCGATCAAGGCCGGCATCCTGACCACTGACCAGGAAAACGAGCTACTTGAGGCCTACGGTGAGGAGCTGCTGGGCTACACGTACCTGGAGTATGAGAGCTGAGCACTCCGGTGAACTCGCGTCTTGTGCGGTTTGACGAGCGCGGAGCGAGCTGGAGAAAAAAGGGTGCCGGGCGTGAAGTGAGCCGCCCGGCGCCCTTCCGGGTGGTCTACGGGACCCACGGAAGCCGGTGGGCATGATCCCCGTCGCCCACATCACGACCCGCGCGGCGTGGACGGCGGCGCTGGCGGTCGGGGAGTACACCGCCCCTACTCTGGGAACGCAGGGCTTCATCCACGCCTCGCGGCCAGATGCGGGGCAGCTTCTCGCGGTCGCCGACTTCCTGTACCGGGGCCAGCCGGACCTCGTGCTTCTGCTCATCGCCTCCGAGCGGCTTCACTCCGAGCTGCGCTGAGAGGAGTCCGGGCCGGGCAGGGACCTCTTTCCTCATCTCTACGGCCCGGTGAATCTGGACGCGGTGGTCGGGGTCCTGGACTTTCCCCCGGAACCGGACGGTACGTTCCGGCTGCCTGGGTTGCTCCGGGGACCATGAACCCAGGACACAGCGCCCGCACGGGCTGGTGGCCCGTGCGGGCGCTGTGTCTGTGGGGCGTTACTTGTTGCTTTCGGTCGTGGTCGTCGTGGTCGAGGTGCCGGCGGGCTGCCCCGACGGGTCGAAGGTCTTGGTGGTGGTGGTCGACGACGATGAGGAGGTATCGCTGCCCTGGTTGCTGCAACCGGCGAGCAGGAGGGCGGCGGCCAGCAGCGGAAGGAGGCGTTTCATGCCCCCAGTGTCGGACAATTGCCGCCGCGCAGATGAGAGGCGTGAGCCGGAAAATCTTGAGGAGTTCGTCAATTCTGCGTCAGTTCCGGGCAGGCCCAAACCGAACTGGCACGCCGCAGCCCATACAGGGGGCCGCGCCGCGCTACCCTGTACGTTATGTCGGATGCTCTCATCACGCTGGAAATCGAAAAACTTGTAGCGGGAGGCCTGGGTCTGGCCCGTGACGAGTCTGGCGTGGTGCTGGTACGCGGCGCCCTGCCCGGCGAACGTGTCACCGCCCGCCTGCGCGCCGGTAAAGGAGTCCGTCAGGGCGAAGTGGTCGAGGTGCTGCGCCGCAGCCCTGACCGGGTAGACGGCCCCGAGCTTCCCACGGCCGATCTGGCGTTCGCCAGCTACGCGGCGCAGCTCGCCTTCAAACGGGCCTTCGTTGAAGAAGCCCTGACCCGCATCGCCAAGGTGCGGCACACGGTCGGCGAGACGGTGCCCAGCCCGCAGGAGTGGCACTACCGCAATACTGCCCAGTACCTCGTGACGCCGCAGGGCCTGGCCTACCGCGAGCGCCGGGGCCACGGCCCGCAGGCCTTCACCCAGGACCCGCTCGTCATGGAACAGATCCGGGCCGTGGCCGAGCGCCTCGACCCCGCCCACCTCGACCCCGTGACCGAGGTGGCTTTCCGGGCCAGCCAGCTTACCGGCGAGGTCGTCGCGGCGATCATCGGGGCGGGCGAGCCCAAGCAGTTCCTGCGGGCCAGCGACCACCTCATGGACTCGGGGGTGGCCGGCGTGTCGCTGGCGCAGCCGGCAGGGCGGCGCTTCAGCGCGGGCGTACGCCTCGTCGCCGGCGAGAGCGAGATCCGCGAGCAGTTCGGGCGCGTGCAGGTCAGCGTGTCGGCCACCGGCTTCGCTCAGGTGAACCCGGCGGCGGCGGGGCTGGCCTACGTGCGCGCCGCCGAACTGGCGGGTACCGGCGAACACGCCGTGGACCTGTACGGCGGGGCCGGGGCTATCGCGCGCCATCTCTCGCCCAACTTCCGGCGTGTGACGGTGCTCGACAGTTCCTCCGAGGCGCTGTCGCGTGGCCGGCAGGACGTGGCCCTGAGCGGCGAGAAGAACGTCACCTACCGCAGCGGCGACGCGGCCCGGTTCTCCGAACTCGGCACCGACGTGATCGTCGTGGACCCCCCCCGCGCCGGCCTGGAGGCCGAGGCCCGCGAGCAGATCCACGCCTCGACCGCCGACCGCCTCGTGTACGTCTCGTGCGACCCGGCCACCTGGGCGCGCGACATCGGCGAGTTCGCGCGCCGGGGCTGGAAGCTGGGCGAGGTCACCCCGCACGACTTCTACCCCCAGACCTCGCACGTCGAGATCGTGAGCGTCCTCAACCGCTGAGATGACCCCGCCGCAATTGTCCCCGCGGGCCGGCAGGCTGTGGGCCTGGGCACTTGCTGGGGCGGCCGCGTTGCTTCTCGTGGCCGTCATCTCGCTGAGGGTGAGCCACGAGCTCTGGGGCGACGCAGACGAAATGACGGGCAGTTCCCCGGCGTCTCTGGCGGACTGCATCAACTCGCTCGGTCTAGCCTTCGTTGAGATTCCCTCGAAACATCAGGTCCTCGTGCGGCAGGGCGACGTGTGGTGGATAACCAACACCTACGCCTGAGCCATGCTGCACCGCTTCACGGAACGGTTAGAGACGGCCTCAACCCCCGACCCTGCACGGTAGGGTGCAGGCCGTGAACCGTGCCGCTCTGTGTTTCGCCGTGCTGCTGGCACCGCTGCTGGCCGGATGCCAGGACCGGCAGGTCCGCGCCGATCAGGCGGCACTAGCGCAGCGGGTCACGGCGTTGGAGGCTGAGGTACGAGGCCTCAAGGGCCAGGACGCAACCCTTGCGCCTACGCTGCCCGAGGCCAGCGAGGCGACAGCGCGCGCCGCTGCCGGCAACTGCGCGACGGCTCTGGCCCGCGCGCTGGAGACCTACCGCAGCGGCAGCCTGGACACCCGCTACCCCACCCGGACCGAGCTGGCCGCGCCGGACGCCTGCGCGGGACAGCGGGTCGAGTGGACTGCCCTGGAGGCGCAGCGTTACGCCTTCCGGGTGCTGTCGGCCAAGGGCCAGGAACTCGCGCGCCAGAACGGTCCCTGAGCCCGGCTTCCCGGCTCAGTGGCGGTCGGTGCCTGTCACGGTGCGCTGAGTAGTGGGGACAGGTGCAGGTGCGGGCCGGTTGCGGCCCATCAGCCCGAAGAGCCCCAACAGCCCGAGCAGGCCCCAGGGAAAGTCGTTGCCTCTGGGGGCTTCGGTGACGCTGCTGCTCGTGGAGGTGTCGCTGGTGGTCCCCGGCACGGCCGTATCGGTCGTGTCTGTGGAAGTCGTGTCGGCCGGGGTGGTGGTGTCGGTCGTGTCCGGCGCTGTGGTATCGGCCGGGGTAGTCGTGTCGTCCGTGGAGGTCTGGACCTGAACGTAGCCAGGGGTGGGCGCGGTCGCCAGGGCCACCGGGGAAGCGAACAGCAGGGCGAGCGTAAAGGTCATCGTGCGCATAGGAACTCCTTGAGCAGTGAAGCCGGGGCCCCGAGTGCGGGAACCGGATCTGTCTGGCGCCAGTCTGATTCGGAGGACCGCCGCTGCGCTGAGAAGTGGGCTGGGCTGGCCTTTACTCGCCGCAGAGCGGCCCTGAAGTCAAACTCGAGGGCTGTCCTCCAGTTGCATGAACATGCCTTCATCCTTCGGGTACGAGTTGGGCCGCCTCGCCGGACGCTCCGGGACGGAAACCGCGCTAGTGCGCGGCCTGCCAACATCAGATTTCATGTTCCGCCGGTCTGGTGCGGCGCCTTCTGGGAGCGGGGCAGGGGCAAGCCGGTCTCAGGCGTCCGGGGTCATCGCCTGCATGGCGCGCAGGACCGTCGCCATGTGTGTGTCGAGGTCTACGCCGAGCTCACGGGCGCCCTGCTCGACCTCGTCGCGGTTCACCCCGGCCGCAAAGGCCCGGTTCCTGAAGCGCTTCTTCAGGCTGCTCAGTTCGATCCCCCGCACGTCCCTGTCGGGGCGCACGAGGGCGGCGGCCTGCACCAGCCCGGTCAGTTCGTCCACAGCGAACAGGGTCTGCGAGAGCCGGGTGGTGCGCGGCGTGCCTGTGTGGGCCGCGTGGCCCATGACCGCGTCGAGGATCTCGGGGGCCGTGTCGGTGTTTTCTCGCAGGTACGCTACGGCCCAGGCGGGGTGTTCGTCCGGGTGGCGCTCGTAGTCGAAGTCGTGCAGCAGCCCGGCGACGGCGTAGGTCTCCTCGTCCGCCGCCTCGCCCAGGCTGGCCCAGTGGCGGGCATAGGCGCGCATCGCTGCCTCGACGTTCAGCATGTGGCGCCGCAGCGATTCGGAGGGCGTGTGTTCCAGCATCAGGGCGTAGGCCTGCTCGCGGTTCATGCCCCCCAGTCTAGGGTCGGGGACCGTGCCGTGCCGGCTCACCGGAGCAAAACCGCCGCCGGGAAGGTCCGGGCGGCGATGGGGTTGGGGTTGCCCGGCGGGCTTACTGGGCGCCCAGGTACTGCGCCCATACGGGTTGCCAGTGCGCGAACTGGCCGTGGGCGTAGACCCCGAAGCTCGGCGCGCGCGGGCGCGTGCGCAGCGGCATGCCGGCTTCGTCGGGCGTGCGGTTGCCCTTGCGCTGGTTGCACGCGCGGCAGGCGGTGGTCACGTTGTCCCAGCCGTGGCGCCCGCCCCGCGAGCGCGGCATGACGTGGTCGAGCGTGAGGTCGTCGCCGCTGCCGCAGTACTGGCACACGAAGGTGTCGCGACGCAGCACGTTGCGCCGGTTGAACGGCACCGGGTGCACGCGCGGCCGGCGCACGTAGCGCCGCAGCCGGATCACGCTGGGAATCGGCAGGACGGTGCTGGGCGATCGCACCACCTCCTCGCTGTTTTGCAGCACCTCGGCCACGCCGTACTGGAGCAGCGTGATCGCGCGCTTGGCGCTCGTGACGTGCAGCGGTTCGTAGGACGCGTTGAGCACCAAGACGCGCGGCGCGTTCAGGTCCGGCGCCGTGCGCGGTCGTTGGACTTCTTCCCCTCCAGTTCCGGCCGTGTTCATGCCCCATTCTAGGGCGCGGCCATCAGGGAAATGTTGCGCCAGGTGGCTTACGCCGGCCCAGTTCGTTCACGCAGGGACGCGGCCTGGACGGCCGGAGGAGAGACGCGGTCTCCGGGGCCACCGGGGCGTCTCTGGGGTGCGTGTCCGGCCACGTTGTCCGTACCCCGGCTCCAGCCTCAACCGGGGCGCAGGCCGCCGCGCATGAGTTCCAGGGTGCCGTCGGCGATGTACTGCACGGCCAGTGCGCCCAGCAGCACGCCCAGGACGCGCGTGACCACATGCACGCCCGTCACGCCGATGACCCGCCCGATCTGGCCGCTCAGGCGCAGGGCGAGGTAGCACAGCCACAGCACCACGCCCGTCATGGCGAAGACCGCCAGCAGCAGCACCGGGTTGCCGTGCGCCGTGTTCGCCTGGATCATGATGCTCGCCAGCGTGCCCGGCCCCGCGATGAGCGGAATCGCCAGCGGAAACACGCTGATGTCCTGGCGTTCCTGGGCCTCGCGCTCTTCCTCGGGCGTCTCCTTGCTGCCGCTGGGACGCGCGAAGACCATATCCAGCGCGATCATGAACAGCAGGATGCCCCCCGCGATCCGGAAGGCGCTCAGGCTGATGCCCAGGTGTTCGAGCAGCGCCCGGCCCACCAGCCCGAACACCAGGATGATGCCGCCGGCCACCAGGGCCGCCTTGAGGGCGATGCGGCGGCGCTCGAAGGCCGGGCGGTTGCCCGCCAGGCCGATGAAGATGGGCGCCAGCCCGATGGGATCCATGACCACCAGCATGGTCAGAAAGGTCTGCGTGACGATCGCCACGATCTCGGAGGTCATCACGGCCGCGCTCCCTGGTCACTCCGGGGCTGCACCCTGAGTTCGAGCCCCAGCATGTCCAGGATGGCCGAGAGATGCGAGGTCGGTATGCTCTTGCCGCCGCCGACGAACTGCGCGACGGCGGGCTGCGAGATTCCCAGGCGCTCGGCCAGCGCGGTCTGAAAACCGCGTGGCTGCGCCCGAATCTGTTCGCGAAGGTAGTGTTCAGTCTGTTCCCAGTTCATCCGGCCAGACTATCATGTTTATAATCTACAGACTATGATTTGTGTCCTCCTGGCGGGTGACTAGGGGCCGGACACTCCGAGCTGTCATTCGAGATCAAAATACCGGCAAAGTTTGCGCAGTTGTTAAGGAAGAACAAACGTCTCCGAGTAGGCTATGCAGCTCTGCGGGAAAGTATGCAGCGGTAGTGGACTGGATACCGGGCTCAGCTCTGCTTCGCGCCGCCCTGCGCTTCGAGGGCTACGGGCTGCCATTCACGCCATAGGGCGAGGCGGCTCTCGTAGTCGCGGGTGGCGATGGCCAGCGGCGCCTCACCGAAGAACACGCGCAGCGGTGGCTCGGCGGCGTCCACAATCTTCAGGATGGGACTGCGGGTGGCCTGCGGGTCGCCGGGAGCGGCCACGCGGGTCGCGCGCGCCTGCCTCATCTGTTCGTGGACCTCGGCGTAGGCCTCCATGGGCTGCGCGTGTCGGGCCGAGCTGCCGCCCCAGTCGGTGTCGAATCCGCCCGGCTCAATCAGGGTGACGAAGATCCCCAGGGGCCGCACCTCGGTCGCCAGCGCCTGGCTGAAGCCCTCAAGGGCCCACTTGGAGGCGTTGTAGATACCGATGCCCCCGAAGGCGCTGATCCCGCCGATGCTCGACACCTGGATGATGTGGCCGCTGCCCTGCTGGCGCAGAAAGGGCAGCGCCGCCTGCGTGACCCACAACGCCCCGAACACGTTCGTCTCGAACTGGTCGCGCACCTCGGCCTCGCTGAGTTCCTCGATCAGGCCGAACTGTCCGTACCCCGCGTTGTTCACGACGACGTCCAGCCGCCCAAAATGCTCGTGGGCCTGCCTGACGGCCGCAAAGGCCGCCTCGCGGCTGTTCACGTCCAGCGTGAGGGGCAATACCGCGTCGCCGTACTTTTCGGCCAGCCCGTGCAGGCTCGCCGCGTCGCGGGCGGTGGCCGCCACCTTGTCGCCGCGTTCCAGCGCCGCGTCGGCCCACTCGTACCCGAATCCCCTTGACGTCCCCGTGATGAACCAGACCTTGCTCATGTGTGCCTCCCCGGTCCGCCGCTTGCTCGCCGGTCCGTTCTCCAGCGCGGCGCGAACCGTTCGCCGCTCTGGATACGCGCTCTGACAGGCTGGGACGGTAAGGCCGGCAGGTTTCTGAACGCCGGGCCAAGGGAGCGCCCGGCAGGAGGATCAGGGCCGCACGTCGATCTCTAGCGACCCGTCCGCGGCGACGGCCCGGCCGTCCGGGGCCGTCTGGCTGGCCTGCACGCCCGCCGTGAAGGTGTTGATGGGCGCGCCCGCCAGGACCGTCACACGGACCGGAAAGATCTCGCCGACGCGCACCGCCGTCTTGGGCAGCGTGACGACCACGCTGGGCGTGCTGCTCTGGGCACTCAACTGGAACACGCCGGGGTGCGTCTGGGGAGTGTACCCGCCGATCCGGCCGGTCAGGTCGCGCGACTCGCCCGCCCGCAGCGAGAGCGTGCTGACCGAGCGGGTGCCCGGCGCGGCCAGGACCACGTAGCCGCCCGCGCAGCCGGTGGTGCGCAGTTCGCCGATGTCGCGTGCGCCCACGTACAGCGCCGGCATCAGCGAGGCGACGACCAGCCCCAGGCCCAGGGCGGCGCGGCGTGGGCGGCGCCAGCTCAGCGCCGTGAAGCCCAGTCCGCCGGGGCCCAGCAGCAGCGGCATCGCCAGCGAAAGCAGCGTGCGCCCCGCGCACGGCGTGGTGAGCAGGGCGTCGCCCAGGGCGCGTACTCCGAAGGTCAGCAGGGCGCCCAGCCCCCAGCCCAGCAAGAAGGCCGGCAGAAACTCGCGCATCCGGTAGACCGGAAAGGCCGGCGGTTCGGGGGGGGAAGAGAGCGGCGCCGTCATGTCTGCGAGCGTAGCGCCGCGTGGGGGGGACAGGTTGCTCTGCGCAGGTCTCAGGGACCGCCGGGCTGGGGCCGCTCCGGTCGGGGGGCGTCGTCCGGCTCAGCGGGAGCGGCGGCGGGACGCGGCGCGAATACGGCCACGAGCAGCAGGCTCAGGCCACTGACGAGGACGGCCAGGCCGGCCGCTACCCCGGGCCGGCTGTAGCTCAGGGCGTCGAACACGGCCGCCTTGACCCCCGCCGCCGCCATCAGGCCCAGGCCGGCAGTCCACAGGGCGCGCGCCTCCGGGTGGTGACCGGCGCGCGCCCGGAGGCACGCTGCCAGCCCGGTGCCCAGCAGGGCGAGGCTGGAGAGCGTGAGCCAGGGGCCGGCGTCCTGACCGGGCCACAGCAGGGCGACCAGCGGCAGCAGGGCCAGCCACCCGGCCAGCCACAACGCGCGGGCCGGCTGCGCGGGTGGCGGGAGCTGCGCCAGTGCTCCGCGCGCGCCCGGCCACTGGCGCCCGAGCCAGGTCTGCCCTCCCGGCGTGCGGGTCAGGGCCCACACGGCCAGCCCGAGAACCGGGCCCAGCGCGCTGCCCAGGCGGGGTCCGGTTTCCGGAACGTGGTCGGTCAGCCCCTGCACGGTCAGGAACAGCAGGGTACTGACCGCCCCCAGCCCCAGCAGGATGTCGGCGCGCCGCCGGCCCAGGCGCAGCGGGCGCGTGGCCGCCAGCAGGGCGACCAGGGCCAGCGCCGCGCCCCAGTCGCCGGCCACCAGGGCCAGCGCCAGTATGGGCACCAGCAGCGCGAGGGCGGCGGCTTCGGCCCAGGGGCGCGCGCGGCCGGCGCTGCGGCGCGTGGCCAGCAGCGACAGGGCGGCCACAGCACTGCCCAGCAGGGCGGGCCAGCGCAGAGTGTGGTCGCCGGCCCAGACGAGCAGACCTAGGGCGCCCAGCGCCGTTCCCGGTGCCCCGGCCCACCACAGCGTGCGCCGCAGCGCGCCGGACCAGCGCCGACCGGGAAAGAGGCCCGGGGAGAGGCGGCGTAGCGTCCACAGCCCCGCCCCCAGCGCCAGGGTGCCCAGCAGCGCGGGCCAGAGCGGGGGCAGCGAGAGGGCCAGTGCCGCGCTGCACAGGCCCGCGAGCAGCGGGGCGCTCAGGCGGGGGCGGACCGGCCGGGCCACTGGCGCGGACGCCGGCCCTTCCGGCCGTGCGGGGCGGGGGCGCGTGGTCCAGCGGTCGGCCCCCAGTCGCAGCGCGCCTGTCAGGCCCAGCAGGGCCGGCACGGTGGCCGTCCAGCCGCCCGCCGGTGCCGACCACAGGGCGCTGGCCACCAGCACCCCGGCCCCCACCCGCAGCCACAGCCGGCTGCGCCCCCCGGTGCCCAGCGCCAGCAGGGCCAGCCCCAACGAGGCGAGGGCGGCCGCGTCCCCGCGTGGTCCCGTCAGCGCGAGCAGGCCGGCGCCGGCCACGGCGCTGGCGCCGGCCGTCAGGGCGCTGCGCAGCGCCCCCGGCAGCGAGGCTTCGCCGAGATCCCGCCGGGCCGGTTGCGCTCCGGTCCGCCAGGCCCACGCCGCCGCGCCGACCAGGGCCCCCAGGACGGCCAGCGCCAGCCCGGTGGCCGCCACCGGAAGCGGCCGCAGTTCCAGCACGGTGCCCACGGCGGCGGCCGTCAGCACCTGCGGCGCGAGGGTCGCCCAGCCCACCGCGAGGGGCAGAGGCCCGGCGCCGTGGGCGCTGTCAGCCTGCCGGGTACGCAGCAGGGTCAGGGCCGGGGCCAGTGCCAGCACCCCGAAGCCCACCCAGAAGGCCAGGGCCCAGGGCTGCGGCCCGGCGGGGCCGCTCAGCAGCAGGACCTCGGCAATCAGTCTCCGGCCCCCCGGATCACCGGCGAGGGTCGGCAGCCCCAGGCTGTCTCGCCCCCAGGCCGGCAGGTGGCTGAACGACGCGGCAGCCCAGCCTACCGGGACCGCGCCCGCCACGCCCAGCGTGAGGGCCAGCGCGGCGTCGTGACCGGGCGTGGCCCCGGCCCCAGGGCCCTGCGCCTCGCCCGTTTCCCGACGGGGCCACACGGCAGCGGCCGCCAGGACCAGCGTCAGCCCGGCGGCCGGAATCGACCAGCGGCCCAGGTCGTCGGCGAGCATCCAGACGCTCAGGGCCGCGCCGCCTACCGCCAGCGCCCCCAGCAGGGGTTCGTCGCGGCGGCGGCTGTCCCATACGAGCGCCGCGCTCAGGGCCAGCAGCCCCAGCAGCGCCGCGGCGGGGCCCCAGGGACCGGGCAACCACACGAGGCGCTGCGCCGTACCCCCCAGGCCCAGGGCCGTGACCCCGTAGCCCAGTCCGCGCAGCGCCCCCGACACCGGCCAGGGCACCAGGCGCGCCGTGGCGTACAGCAGCCCCCCGAAGGCGAAGACAGCCAGCAGCAGCGTCCAGCCGGGCAGGCCCAGGGCCCGCAGCGTGAAGGCCAGTCCTCCCAGGACCAGCGCGCCCCCCAGCACACTGATGCGCGCCCGGCTGTATTCCGGTGCCCACAGCGCAGAGCTGCCCCGGCGCCCGGGCCGTGGAGGTCTGGGCCGTGGGGTTCTGGGCGGCGCCTCGCCGGGCCAGACGGGGGGGAGGTCGGCAGCCGGGGGCGGCGCCGCGCCGGGCGCCCCGCTGTTCACCGGCTGCGCCTCCTCTTCCGGCGGGGGCCGCAGACGAAGGAGCAGCGCCCGGTGGGCCGCTTCCAGGCGCGCCAGCCGCTCCTGCGTCTCGTCCGCGCGGCGCAGGGCCTCGCGCGCCTGGGCAAAGGCGATGACCGCCATGAGCAGCGCCACCACGGTGAGGGCAACCATAAGGCAGCTTACGGGGCCGGGCAGGCCGGTGGGGCGCAGATGGAACGCGGCCCAGGACAAGTCGAAGTCCTGAGCCGCGTTGCCTTGTTGGTCGGTGCTAGTTGGCCGCGCGCTCGGCGCAGCCGGGGCACACGCCCATGAATTCCAGGCGGACGTCGGTCACCTGAAAGCCGCTGGGCAGCGCGGCTTTGGGCAGGTAGGGCAGCGCGCCGACCTCCACGTCAAAAATCGCTCCGCAGCCCCGGCACACGGCGTGGTGGTGTTCCTCACCCTCGTGGCGGTAGTCGTAGCGCGTGGCCTGCCCGGCGCGCTCAATGGTGACCAGAACGCCGTCGCGGACGAGTGCGTCGAGGGTCCGGTACACGGTGCCCAGGCTCACGCTGGGCAGTTGCGTGCGCACGGCCGCGTGGACCCCAGCCGCGTCGGGATGGGCACGCGACGTCCGCAGAACCTCGATCACCGCCGCGCGCTGCTTGGTTTGCCGCACCATCGTCATAATGCCGCACTCTAGCAAACCCCCCCCAACCCTGCCGGAACCTCGCTCACGGTGCGCCGGGAGGCGGTAGAGCGCCGATCTCTGTACCGGGTTCAGTTGCCTTTCGTTCGGCTTTTCCCGTAGAACACTGAACCGAATGCCCCAGCGTCTGCTTCCCCTGCTCAGCGACCGGCCCCAGTCGGGCGAGACGCTGGGCGCGCGTCTGGGCGTAAACCGCGTGACGGTCAGTACCCTGGCCCACCGCCTGCAGGAAGACGGGGTGCCCCTGCGGATCTCGCGTGCCGGCTACGCCCTCGACCCCGGGACGCCGACCCCGGCGCTGGTCGAAGTGCGCGGCGAATTTGGACGGGCCATGCGCTACGCCGGAACGGTCGTCAGTACCCAGGACGAGATCCGTGCCTGGGCCGACGAGGTGGGCGAGCCCGCCCCGCACGGCGCGGTGTTTGTGGCCGAGCGCCAGACCGGGGGCCGGGGCCGGCGGGGCCGCGCCTGGGACACCCGCAGCGGAGTGCTGGTCTTCAGCGTGCTGCTGCGCCGCGACCTGTCGCTGGCCGAGCTGGCCCTGGCCCCGCTGGCGGCCGGGGTCGCCCTGCACGCGGCGGCGACGCGGGGGGTGCCCGATCTGCCCCTGGGCCTGAAATGGCCCAACGACCTGCTCGCGCCGGGCGGGCGCAAGGTGGCGGGCATCCTGCTCGAGGCCGAGCTGCGCGGCGAGGAGGCGCGCCGGGCGGTGCTGGGCATCGGCGTGAACGTCGCGTCGGCCCCGCCCAGCGCAGCGCACCTGGGCGAGTGGCGCCCCGGCCTGACCCGTGCCGAGCTGCTGGGCGACACGCTCGCGGCGCTGGAGCACTGGCTGACGCAGCCCCCCGGCACCGTCCTGGACGCCTGGCGCGCCGCGAGCGTGACTCTGGGCCGCGCGGTCGAGGTCGCCACGCCGCGTGGCCTGGTCGCGGGCTTGGCTGAGGATCTCGACACCAGCGGCAGCCTGCTCGTCCGCAGCGCCTCCGGCACTCTGCACACCGTCAGCGCCGGGGACGTGCAGCTCGTCGGCGCGCTTTCGCCCTCTTTCCCCTCTCAAGGAGACCTGCCATGACCCAGACCATCTATCCCACCCTGTCCCGCACGCTGGCCCCCGCCCGCAGCCTCACCCGCAACCTGCTGCTTGTGGCGGGCGGCGCGGCTTTCGTCTTGCTGCTCGCGCAGGCCGAACTGCCCCTCCAGCCGGTGCCAGTCACTCTTCAGACCCTCGGCGTGCTGCTGGTCGGCGCGGCCTTGGGCTGGAAACGCGGCTTCGCGGCGCTGGCGCTGTACCTCGCGCTGGGCGCGGCAGGCCTGCCGGTCTTTTCGGGCGGCAGCGGCACCTTCGCCAAATTCCTGGGGCCGACCGGTGGCTACCTGCTGAGCTACCCGCTGGCCGCCGCGCTCGTGGGCTTCCTGGCGCAGCGCTTCGGGCTGGACCGCCGGGTGTGGGGCGCAGCTCTGGCCATGCTGGCGGGCAGCGCCGTCATCTACGCACTGGGTCTGCCCTGGCTGGGCGCCGTGACCGGCCTGCGCGGGTCGGCGCTGTTGCACGCAGGCCTCACGCCGTTCGTATTGGGCGACGCGCTCAAGCTGGGGCTGGCCGCCCTGCTGCTGCCGGGGGTCTGGCGTTTTTTTAATAAAACCCATTTACGCTAGAGGACTGAACTAGTCTAAGTTGCACCTATGAATAAATATTTGTTGAGAAATGTATTTGTGGCCGGCGGGGAGCCGAGCCTAACTTACAATCCTAGGGAGAATCTATCTCTCGAAGAAAAGATTAGGGATTATTTGGAAGAGAGATCAAGGATACTTTCGATATCCGGCCCCACCAAGTCGGGTAAAACAGTACTTGTTAGAAGAATAATCCCCAAGGGACAGGCCTGTGGGTCCCTGGGGGACAGATATCTACTGAAGCGGAGTTTTGGATATTTGTTAATGAGTACTTTGGAGGAGAGGAGACATTTCATAAGGAGGAGGGTACACAAATATCAAACTCTTTAACCCACGAAGGAGATGTGGGAGTGCGCCCAGGCGGAGTCGGAGCTGGCTTCAAGACATCTAACCAAGCGAATAAAATAGATACTACTAAAACATCAAAAAGCTGGAAAATTAATCCCAAGAATAGGGCTATAGAAAATCTTATCTCCTCTGAAATTCCCCTTGTAATAGATGATTTTCATTATATTCCGCAAGATGAGCAGAGAAAGATAGTTAGAGCTCTCAAGGAACCTATATTTGATGGACTCGCGGTAGTGGCCTTATCTGTACCACATAGGACGTTTGACACAATCAGGGCAGAGTGAGAGATGACTGGTAGGGTTACACAACTTAATATACCCCTATGGAGTACCCAAGAGCTGGATGAGATTGCAAAATTTGGCTTTGCTGCTCTTAATGTGGTCCTGGACTCCAAGGATGTTAGCCGGTTATCCGAGGAGAGCTTTGGAAGTCCTCATCTAATGCAAGAGTTTTGTAAACAAATATGTAAGATAAATGGTGTTAAAGAAACTTTAGAAGAATCGAAAAAACTAGCTCCGCCTGAGGATCGGATTAACTTTTTTAGAGAGAGAGCGAATGAGGCGTCAAAGCCAGCATTCGATAGGTTGGCAATGGGTCCTAGGCAAAGGTCAGACAGGAAGCAACGTGATTTGCGTGATGGTGGTGAGGCCGATATTTACATTGCTGTTCTTAGAGCCATAGCTGATACGGGACCTAAGGTTGAGTTAACCTACGAGGAAATTAGAAGTTCTTTAAGAAACGTTTTAAATGAAATGCCCCAAGCGCATGAAGTCTCTAGAGTTCTGGAAAAGATGACTGATATTGCTAAGCTGGAAAAAGGTCAAGGCGAACCCGTTCTAGACTGGTACGAAGGCAAGCTGCATATATCTGATCCCTTTTTCGCCTATTACCTTAAATGGGCGGCAAGAACAAACTTAGAATAGTATAAATTGAGGGGCATTCTTCTATTTTAGAGAATGCCCCTCAATTTACAAATTTTCAAGGAGAAGCATTTGGTTACTCCGCTAGGGCAGGCACGCTGGGCACTTCCGGGGCGTTGCCGGTGCGGATGGCGCCGAGCACGCGGGTGCGGATCTCCTGCTCCATCTCGGGGCGCTCGGATAGGTAGGCGATGGCCTTTTCCTTGCCCTGACCGATGCGCTCCTCGCCGTAGCTGTAAAAAGACCCCGACTTCTTGATGATGTCCATATCGGCCGCCAGCGTCACGAGGTCGCTGAGCTGGTCGAAGCCCTTGCCGTACACCAGGGCCAGTTCGACTTCCTTGAAGGGCGCGGCGACCTTGTTCTTCACGGTCTTGACCTTCACGGTGTTGGCCACGGCGTCGTTGCCGATCTTGATGGGCTGGCCGATCTTGCGCACGTCGAGGCGCACCGAGGAGTAGAACTTCAGCGCGCGTCCACCGGTCGTGGTTTCGGGGTTGCCGTACATCACGCCGATCTTCTCGCGCACCTGGTTGATGAAGATGGCGGCGGTGCCGGTCTTGGACAAGATGGCCGTCAGCTTGCGCAGGGCCTGCGACATCAACCGGGCCTGGAGGCCGGGGAGGCTGTCGCCCATCTCGCCCTCGATTTCGGCGCGGGGGGTCAGTGCGGCAACCGAGTCCACCACGACCACGTCAATGGCGCCCGAGCGCACGAGCAGCTCCATGATTTCCAGCGCCTGCTCGCCGTTGTCGGGCTGTGATACGAGCAGTTCGTCGGTGTTCACGCCCAGGGCGCGGGCGTACACGGGGTCCAGCGCGTGTTCGGCGTCAATGAAGGCGCAGGTGCCGCCCGCCTTCTGCGACTGCGCAATGATGCTCAGGGCCAGGGTGGTCTTGCCGCCCGACTCGGGACCGTAGATCTCAGTGACGCGGCCCTTGGGGATGCCGCCCACACCCAGCGCGAGATCGAGGCTCAGGCTGCCGGTGCTCACCGTCTGCACGTCGAGCTTGCTCTCGGCGCCGAGCTTCATGATTGAGCCCTTGCCGAACGCCTTCTCGATCTGGCTCATGGCCGTCTCGATGGCCTTGGTGCGTTCCTTGGCGTCGCTGGGGGCACTGATTTCTTTGGTGGCGTCTTTGCTCATGGCGTCTCCTGATGGGCCTCTTGGCCGGGAATCTCGTCGGAAGGGTCGGGCGCGGGGGCCGGGACTGCCGGGGGCCGGGCGCCCTGAAAACGGAAGCTGCTCTCGGTTTCGTAGATCGGGCCGGTCTTACGGAGGATGCTGCGCATGAGCGCCGCGCCGCTGGCCTGCCAGCCCAGATCGAAGGTGAGGGGCGGCACGCGCGGCGCTGGTCCCTTCTTGCGTGCCAGGGTGATGTGGGCCTTGAAGTTCAGGTCGTCGGTTTCTATTCCCAGCGCCTGAATCCCGGCGCGCAGTTCGGCCGCGAGTTCGTCCAGGCCGTCCGACTCCACCTTCACGAACCACACGCGCGGGCTGCCCTCATTGGGAAAGTAGCCGGTGCCGCGCAGGCGCACGTCCATCGGCGCGCGGTTGCCCAGCAGGCGCAGGCCCAGGGCCTTGAGGTCGCCTATACGTGCGGGCGGCACGGCCGGCAGGTACGCCAGGGTCACGTGCAGCTGGTCGGCGCGTACCGAGCGCCAGTTGCCCTTGAGTCGGCGCTGCACCTCCGCGAGTGGCCCGGCGACGTTGCTGGGCACCTTGAGTGCGTAGAACAGCCGCAGGGTCGAGGGAGTGTGGGTTCCGTCCTCCGCCTGGGCGGCCCGGCCGGAGCCAGGGCGGGGCTGGCTGGTCAACCTGAGCTGGTCGGCTGATCTGGCCGGTCTGGCCAACTTGGGCTGACCGGCCCGGCGGTCCACAGGCCCACTGGAAACCGGTGCACCGGAGACCGGCAGATCGAAGACCGGCAGGCTGAAGACAGGGTGGTCGGCCGCAGCCGGAGCCAGCGCGGACTTCTTCTGTGTGGCTTTCGCCTGGGCCGACTTGCCGGAGGCTGGCGTCTTGGCCACGGACTTGCCGGAACCGGTGCGGATCTTCACCGGGCCGCCCTTGTTCGCTGGGCCCCCGCGGTTCACTGTTCCCCTCCGGTGGCCGGCCGCAGGGCGCGGTAGGCCAGGGCCAGGGCCGCGACGGCGGCGCGCTCGCGGACCTGGTCGGGGGCGCCGCCCCAGTTGATGCGGGCAGTCCGGCTCACGCCTTCGGCGTCCACGGCCACGAAGGCCTGTCCGGCGTTCTCACTGCGCGTATTCACGACCACGCTCAGGCCCACGTCGGAGGCGAGGTGTTCGCGCGCTCCGGCAGCGAGTTCGCGGGCGGCCTGCTCGCTGACCAGTCCTGCGTCGCGCAGCGTGACCGGCGTCAGGCCCAGGGTGATGAGGCGGGCGTGGTCGGTCGTGACGGCCGCGTCGTGGAAGCCTGCCTCGTCGGCCAGCAGGGTGCTGAGCATCCCCGCGCTGCCTGCCTCGATGACGCCCAGCGTGCGTCCGCCGAGCAGCCTGCTCGTGGCACCGGCCAGGGTGTCGTCGTCCTCGCCCCAGGTCCAGCGGGCGAGGTCGGCGCGCACGCCGTCGAGCACGGGCTGGGCCAGCGCGCGGGCCTCGCCCTCGCTCGGGGCACTGGCCGCCACGCGGATGTCCACGCCGGTCTTGCGGAAGTAGGTCGCCACACTGGGATTGGCCTGCCGGGTCAGCGCGCCCAGGCGCTCGGCCACGTCGCTCTCACCGAGTCCCTGGGTGTGCACCGTCACGGCGTACAGCGCCTGATCGGGCAGTGGCAGCCGGGGCACGACCTGCTCGCGCCACATCTGGTGCATCTCGCGGGGTGGGCCGGGCATGGCGACCACGTACTGCGGCTGCCCGCCCTCGCCGGTCAGGCGCACGAACCAGCCCGGCGCGGTCCCCACCGGGTTGGGCAGCGCCTCGGCCGAGGGAATCAGCCAGGCCTGCTTGCGGTTGATCTGCGGCATGACGCGGCCGCGCGCGGAGTACAGACCCTCCAGCCAGGCGATCAGGTCCGGGTCCTCGGCGGGCGTCTCGCCCAGCGCGGCGGCGATGGCCTCACGGCTGAGATCGTCGTCGGTCGGGCCCAGACCCCCACCCACGAGCACGAGGTCGGCGCGCGACAGGGCCAGCCGCACGGCGTCCGTAACCCGGCCGAGGTTGTCGCCGAGGACGGTCTTGCGGTGCAGATTGACCCCTCTGGCCCCCAGTTCACGGGCCAGAAAGGCGGCGTTGCTGTCCACGATCTCTCCAAACAGCAACTCCGTGCCTACGCTGATAATTTCTGCTAGAAGCATAACAACCTCGAGTAAGTATAGGTCAAAACTGAATAAAACGCCAGAGCTTTCATCCGCCGAGTGTACGGGTCTGGGGGTGGTGTGGGGACCATGACCGGCCCGGCCGAGGGGGGGGCGCCGCCACATCCCCACCTGCCTCACCGCGCGCTCGGGCGCCGCCCTCTAGACTGGGCGGCATGACGGGACCTGTGGGTAAAAGGCAGTGGGCAGGACAAAACACACCTCTTCGCAGGTGGTCCTGTCCGCTTCCCGCTTCCCGCTTCCCGCGCCCCGGAGGCTGGCTGTGAGCGCGATCTATCAGCGCGCCCGGCCCATCCGCTGGGAGGACGTGGTCGGGCAGGAGCATGTCAAGGACGTGCTGCGCGCCGCCCTCGAGCAGGGCCGGGTGGGCCACGCCTACCTGTTCTCGGGGCCGCGCGGCGTGGGCAAGACGACCACCGCCCGCCTCATCGCCATGACGGCCAACTGCCAGAGTGAGGGGCCCAAGCCCTGCGGCGAGTGCGAGAGCTGCCTGGCTGTGCGCGCGGGCTCGCACCCGGACGTCATGGAGATTGACGCCGCGAGCAACAACAGCGTGGACGATGTGCGCGACCTGCGCGAGAAGGTCGGGCTGGCGGCCATGCGCGGGGGCAAGAAGATCTACATCCTCGACGAGGCGCACATGATGACGCGCTCGGCCTTCAACGCCCTGCTCAAGACGCTGGAGGAGCCGCCCGGCCACGTCATCTTCATCCTGGCGACGACCGAGCCCGAAAAGATCATCCCGACCATCCTCTCGCGCTGCCAGCACTACCGCTTCCGGCGCCTGACGCCCGAGGAGATCGCCGGCAAGCTGGGTGCCCTGGCGCAGACCGAGGGGGTGCGGGCCGACGCGGACGCCCTGGCGCTCATCGGCCGCCTCGCCGACGGAGCCATGCGCGACGGCGAGAGCCTGCTCGAGCGGATGCTCGCGGCGGGCACGGCCGTGACACGCGCGGCGGTCGAGGACGCGCTGGGCCTGCCTCCCGGCGAGCGGGTGCGCGCGGTCGCCTCGGCGCTCGTGCTGGGCGACGCGGGCGCGGCGCTTCAGGGCGCCTCGGCGCTGTACCGGGACGGCTTTGCGGCCCGCACGGTGGTCGAGGGCCTGGTCGGCGCGTTCGGGTCGGCCCTGCACGCCGAACTGGGCATCGGCGACCCGGCCCAGGCCGAGGAGGGCCGTCTGGAGGGCGCCGATGTGCCCCGGCTGCTGAAGTTGCAGGCTGCCCTCGACGAGCAGGTGGCCCGGTTTGCCCGTTCGGCCGATGGGCTGAGCCTCGAACTGGCCCTGACCCACGCGCTGCTCGCCACCGAGGTCCCGGCATCGGCCGCGCCTGCCACCGGGACCGGGGCCGCCAGTCTGCCTGCCGACCTCGGTGCGCGCCTGAACCGGCTGGAAAAGGAGCTGGCGACACTGCGGGAGGCTCCCCGTCCGGTAGCGGCCCCGGCCTCGGTCGCCTCACCGCGCCGTGAAGCGCCTGCGGCCCGCTCCGCCGCACCGGCCGAACCCGAACCGCAGCAGGAGACCCCGGCCGCCGCACTTCAGGGCAGCTGGGACGACGTGGTGCGGCAGGCGAGCATGCAGCTCCGGGCCTTTCTCAAGCCCGCCCGTCGCCACGCCGAACCCGGCTACGTCAGCCTGAGCTACGACGACAAGAACGCCTTCCATGCCAAGCAGATCGCCTCCAAGTTCGACGAAGTGCTGCGGCTGGTGCGCGCCGTCTTCGGGGCCGTGACCTTCGAACTGATCGCTCCCGAGGGGCTGGGCCGCCGCCAGGGCGCCGGGGGAGAGACGGGACCCGCGGCCGCGCCGGTGTCCCGGCCCGCCGTGGCGACGCCGTCTCCGGTCGTTGGCCCGGCGGCCCCGCCGCCCACCCGCGCGCCCGCGCCCCAGCCCGCTCCGGTCGAAATCGCCGATTTCGACCCGGTGCCGCGCCGGGGAGGCCGGGGACCACAGGAGGCGGCGCCCGGAGGCGGTGTCCCACAGGCCAGTGCGGGCACGCCACCCCCTCGCCCGGCCACCCGGCCCGCCAGTGTGGCGACGCTGGAGCCGCCGCGCGCGGCTGTGGCCCAGTCTACCCTGCAGACCCCACCGCCGCGCCCGTCCGGGGTGCAGGGCCGCGTGCCGCCGCACAGCCCCGACGACGTGGCTCCGGCGCCGCTTCCCGTTCCGCAGCCGGCGCCCTGGGAAGAGGAGCATGTCGCCGACGGGCCGCCCGCCCCCGCCGATGCCCAGGGGGGGGACCGCACGCCGCCCCCCGGTACCGCGCGCGAGCTCTACCTGGCCGAACCCATCACCGAAGAACCCGACTGGGGTGATCTGGGCGGTCCGGTCGGGCATGAGGGAGGCCACGGGGGGGAGGAGCCACTCGACCTGAGCAGCGCGCCCTTCGCTGAACTCTCGGCACCGCGCCCGGCTCCCCGTGCGGCGCCTCAGCCCACGCCCGAACGTCCCGCCGCCGAGCGGCGCACCGAGGTCTCGGCGGCGCCCTCGCGCCCCGGCGATATCCGCGCGCATCCGATGTACGACGACATCAAGGGCCGGTTCTCGGGCCGCGTGCGCGAGATCGGCAAGAACCGCCGCGTGCAGGCCGAGGCCCCGGAGACTGCCAGCGACGAGGACCCGGCCGAAGCCTGAGCTGACCGCTCGACCGCTCCGGGCCGGCGCCTTCCACTCCGGTATGCCCCTCATGCCGGTGCGCTAGCCTGAGTCCCAACGTATGACCCCCGCCCTGCCGCGCCGCGCCTTCCTTCTGGCCCTGACCCTCGCGCTGGCGCTGCCGGCCTCCGCCCAGGTCGCCCTGCCGCCCGACGTCTCGGCGCCGGTGACGACTCCGGCGACCGACCCCCCGGCCGATCTGGCCGTACCCGGGGACGGGGGCGGAGCTGATACGGGCGGCAGCGCCGCACAGCCGAGCAGTTCGGCCGCCGCTGCCGGCACGGCGGCCCCCACCACCTCCCCAGCCGACATTCCGGTCACGCCGCCGGTCCCGGCCCCGGAGCCGATTCCGGCCGTTCCAGTCCTGACCAGTCCAGTGCCCACCGTGCCTGTGGCCCCCACTCCGGTCCCTACGCCGGTCGTGCCCACGCCAGTCCCCCCGGTGCTCACGGTGCCGACCCCAGTGACACCAAAGCCGGCCGCGCCCCCCCAGCCCATTACTCCGGAGGCCGTGACGGTCCGCGGGCTGTGGGTGGACGCCTTCGGGCCGGGGCTCAAGACGCGCGTGCAGGTGGCGCAGATGGTGGACGACGCGGTGAAGCTCGGCGTGAATACGCTGTTCGTACAGGCGATCCGGCGGGGCGACTGCCTGTGCATGAAGAGCGGGCTGCCCTTGGCGACCGACGCCGACCTGGAAAAGAACTTCGATCCGCTGGCCATCGCTGTGCGGCTCGGGCACGCGCGCGGCCTGCGGGTGATCGCCTGGGCCAGCGTGACGGGGGTCGCCAACACCGCCGCGCCGAACACCAGCCCCCTGCACGTCATGCGCACCCACGGCCCGGATTCGGGCAAGAACTCCTGGCTGGCCCGGCGCCCCGACGGCACCTGGCAGGAAGGCAGCGACGGCTGGCTCGACGCGGGCATTCCCGAGGCCGCCGACTTCATGGTGAACAGCGTCGTGAATCTGGTGCGCAACTACGACGTGGACGGCGTGCAGCTTGACCGCATCCGCTACCCCGACGGCGGCGCGTGGGGCTACGATCCCAAGACCGTGGCCCGCTACGCCGCCGAGACCGGCGCGAAGGGCACCCCCGTGCCCGGCGACCCCGCGTGGCAGGCCTGGAAGCGCGAGCAGGTCACGGCCCTGGTGCGCCGCATCGCCTTAGAGGTCAAGAGCGTGCGTCCGACCGCCTGGATGAGTGCGGCGACCATCACCTACGGCCCGGCGCCGCGTATCACCGACCCCACGGCCTTCCGGCGCTCGCGGCCCTACACCGACGTGCTTCAGGACTGGCCGACCTGGGTGCGCGAGGGCCTCATCGACCTGAACGTGCCCATGAACTACAAGCGCGACGGCGTGACCGAGCAGGGCGCGTGGTTCGACGGCTGGAACAGCTACGCCGCGAGCGTGCGTACCCGCGCCGACGGCGTGCTGGCTCCGCTGGCGGTGGGCACGGCCATGTACCTCAACTCGCCGGCCGTCACGGCGGCGCAGGCGTCGCGCAGCGTGGGCGCCGGCCTGGGCTGGGTGGGGTACTCGTACCGCAGCCCGACCCCCGGCGTCATCTCGGGACAGCAGACGACCGCGCAGGGTCTGGACAGCGTGCGCGCCGCACTGCACGGCAAGGGCGAGCCGCTGGCCACGCCGCTGCGCTGGACTGCCGCTCCGCCCAGCCTGCGCGGTCTGATGGGCCGGATCGTGGGCACTGCGCAGCCCGGCGGCCGCGTGGTGGAGGCGTGGCAGGGCGGCAAGCTGGTCGCCACGGGGCTCACCGACGGCGGCGGCTACTACGGCTTCCTGACCCTGCCGGCCGGCCGAACCGAGGTGCGGGTCAGCGGCCAGCGCTGGAGCGACACGGTGCCCGAGCGCGGTGTGGCCCGCCTGCCCGACCTGCTCGCGCGCGACATCGCTCCGCTGAAGCCCTGAGCCGGGTGGCCGGGGTCCGCGGCGCTTTCGCCGCCTTGCTCTAGACTCCGGCCATGCCCGACCCCCACAACGAAGGCCAGCCCAGTCCTGGCCTGACTCCCACCGAGTTCCGCGAGACGCTGGGGCGCTTTGCCAGTGGCGTGACCGTCATCACGGCCAGAAGCGGCGACGAGCGCCGGGGCATGACCGCCAACGCCTTCGTGTCGGTAAGCCTCGCGCCGCCCCTGATCCTGGTCAGCGTGGACCACCGCGCCCACATGCTCGCGCTGCTCATGCAGGACACGGTCACGCATTTCGGGGTCAATGTCCTGAGTGCGACCCAGCGCCACCTCAGCACGCACTTTGCCGGCAAGCCGGGACCCGACGAGGGGGTGCCCTGGTTCGAGCACGAGGGCCTGCCCCTGATCGGCGGTACGGTCGCGCAGCTCGTGTGCCGCAAGGAGCGCCTCATCGAGGCGGGCGACCACACGCTGGTGCTGGGCCACGTGGAGTACAGCCGCTACACCGACGACGACCCCCTGCTGTACTTCCGGGGCCAGTACCACGAGCTGGGCTGAGAACCGGTTCCCGGCGGCGCTCGTCGCCTGAGCGGCGGGGCCATCCCCAGGGGCCCGGCCCCTGAAGGGACTGGCCCCGTTACCGGTATTCCACCAGCAGGGGCAGGTGGTCGCTGCCCGCGTCCGGCAACACCCGCGTGCGCACGGCGCGCAGTTCGCGGCTCATCTGGTGGTCGATGCGCAGCTTGAGGCTGGGGAAGGTCCAGCCCGGTCCCCGGCCGGCGCGGTCGTGGGCGTCGGGGCCGTAGGCGGCGCGCAGCTGCCGGTAGACCCGGCCGCGCGGCGGGGTGTTCAGGTCGCCGCCCAGCAGCAGCGGCCCCTGCGCGCGCGCGGCGAGGTCCAGCAGCACCCCCACCTGGGCCGCGCGCGCGTTGCGGGTGTGCCGCACACGTTCCAGGTCGCCTGAGAGCAGGCTGGAGAGCATGACGGTGCCCAGGTGCGCGTTGACCACGTTCAGGGGCTCACCCTGCCAGCTCACGCGGGTGAGCAGGACCTCGCGCCGGTTCAGGGGCAGGTCGTAGCGCTGCACGTCCTGAAGGGGAAGGCGGCTGAGGGTCGTGACCTCGGCGGCGCGCGTCACGCTGTAGCCGGGCAGCAGAGACACGAGCTGCGCATGGAAAGCGGGCCGCGCGAAGTTGGCCTCCTGAAGCAGCACGAGGTCGGCGTCCGCCTCACCGATCAGCCGGGCCAGCCGCTCTGGGGTGGTCTGCGTGCCGCTGCGCACGTTGTAGGTCAGTACGCGCAACTCGCCGCCGCGCTGAAAGTTCCAGTGGAACAGGCCCGCGCCCCCGGCGGCCAGCAAGGCGGCCAGCACCACCGGCCCCAGCCGGCGGCGGCGCCACAGGCACCACGCCAAGACCAACGGTGCCGGCAGGAGCCACAGCAGCGGCGGTGTGTAGGCCAGCAGGAGCGTGTAGACGGTCCGTTCGGCCACCCATTCGCCGAGCACCCAGATCAGGACGACACCGAGCAGATAGGCCCAGGCAAGACGGGAACGCGGCATCGCCGGGTAGCCTCTCACACCCGGGTGAGAAAAACGACCCACGGTGACCAGCGCGGCCCGCTCCGGTCAGGGGGCCAGCAGCCCGCGCACGAGTGCCTCCAGGCCGCGCTGAAATCCTCCCTGGTCGCCGCTCGGCCCGAACTGCCCTCCCAGAAAGAAAAGGGTGTGGCCGTGCAGGAAGGCCCAGACCGCCACGGTGGCCCCGGTGTCGTCCGGCCGCCCGGTTACCGCACTGACCCCCTCCAGCACGGTATTCCAGAGGTCCTTCATCGGTCCCGGCGAGGCGGTATAGGGCCGGGCGGGGTCCAGCAGCAGCGCGTAGAGGTGCGGGTGCGCGCGGGCGTAGGCGTGGTAGGCCCCGGCCATCGCCCTCAGGCCGGCCTGAGGGTCCATTCCCTGTGCCGCCGCCTCCAGCGTGACCTGCAATTCCCGCGCCACGTCGTCGGTCAGGGCCGTGAGCAGGGCCGCCCGGTCGGCGTAGTGGCGGTACAGGCTGCTAGGCCGTACCCCCAGCGCCTCGGCCAGCGGCCGCATGTTCAGGGCGTCGGCGCCGCCCGCCTCCAGCAGCACTCGGGCCTGCGCGGCGATGGCATCCGGGGTCAGCTTGGCAGGATATGGCATGACGAACACTGTACGTCTTGACGACTCTCTTTCCAAGACGTACAGTGTTCGTCATAAAGGTGAACAAGGTTCATCTTGAGGAGATAGATATGCGCGTTACTCCCCATGGTCCGTATCTGCACCTCCTCACCCGCCTCGGCCTCATGAACAGCGCGCTGGTGCGCGAGGACGACGGTTTCACCCTTGTGGACACCGGCATTTCGGGGTCGGCCCCCGCCCTCCTGAAGGCCGCTGCCGCGCTGGGAGCACCCATTCGCCGCGTCGTGCTGACCCATGCCCACGACGACCACGTGGGCAGCCTGGACGCCCTGCACGCGGCGCTGCCGGAGGCCGAGGTCCTGATCTCGGGGCGTGACGCCCGGCTCCTGGGCGGCGACCTGAGCCTCGACCCCAGCGAGCCGCAGACGCCGCTACGGGGTGGCCTGCATGGGGCCAGGACGGCGCCCACACGGCTACTGCGCCTGGACGGCACTGATCAGGTCGGGCACCTGCGGGTCGTGCCGGCGCCGGGCCATACGCCGGGCCACGTGGCGCTGCTGGACACGCGCGACGGCACTCTGATCTGCGGCGACGCCTTTCAGACCGTGGCGGGCGTCCGGATGTGCAGTGACCGCCGGGGGCTGTTTCCGCTGACCGCCTTCGCCACCTGGCACGCGCCCACCGCCCTGTACAGTGCCTCGGCGCTGGCCGACCTGCACCCCACGCGGCTGGTGCCCGGCCACGGCAGGGTCGTGGAAGACCCGGAAGCGGCGATGCGCCGCGCTGTGACCCGCGCCGGAGGGAGAGAGGCTTGAAGGCGGGCCAGAGCGGCAATGAAAAATGGGGGGAAGCTCTCCCCATTTGACTTGCGGTCCTAGGTCAGTGCCACTCGGCAGCCAGGGCGCGCACCTCTTCCTGGCGGGCGAGTTCCCGGCGCTGCACCTGCCCGATGGCGTCGGCCAGGGCTTCTTTCAGGTCGGCCAGACCGATGTTGCGCAGCGCACTGACCGGAATGCCCTCGGTACGCTCGCGCTCGCGGGCCAGCGTATCCGGGTCGGCGGCGTCGGCCTTGTTCAGCGCGACGACGGTGGGCATGTCCACGAAGCCCAGCTCTTCGAGAATGCGGTTCACGGCGTCCAGGCGCGTGTCGGCGCCGGGGCCGGCCGCGTCCACCACATGCAGCAGCACGTCGGCGTCCCCGATTTCCTCCAGCGTCGAGCGGAAGGCCCGCGTGAGGTCCTTGGGCAGGTCGCGGATGAATCCTACGGTGTCGGTCAGCACGACCGGCCCGATGCCCTCCAGGTAGCCCTGGCGGCTGGTGGGACGCAGCGTGGCGAACAGCTTGTTCTCGGCCAGCACGCGCCGGGGTTCCTCGGCGGCATGGGTGAAGGCGTTGAGCAGCGTGGACTTGCCCGCGTTGGTGTACCCCACGATGGAGACGACCGGCACGTCGTTGCGCTCGCGGCTCTTGCGGCGTTCCTCGCGGCGCTGCGCCACGCTCTCCAGCTGCTTTTCCAGGAACGCGAGGCGGTCGTTGATGCGGCGGCGGTCGAGCTCCAGCTTGGTTTCGCCGGGGCCGCGCGTGCCGATGGCCCCGCCGCCCGCGCTGCCCCCGCCGCCCCCGATGCGTGACAGGGCCGCGCCCGCACCCAGCAGCCGGGGCTTCATGTAGCGCAGCTGCGCCAGCTCGACCTGCAGGCGCGACTCGACGCCCTGCGCGTGCAGCGCGAAGATGTCCAGAATGAGCTGCGTGCGGTCGATGACCTTGAGGCCGGTGGCCGCCTCGATCTCGCGCGCCTGGGCCGGCCCGAGTTCCTGCCCGAAGATGAGCAGGTCGGCGTCGAGGTGGTAGGCCCGGCTGGTGAGTTCTTCGAGCTTGCCCGCCCCGACCAGTGTGCCGGCCTTGAGGTTGCGCCGGAAGACGAGTTCCTTGTACACGACCTCGGCCCCGGCGGTGCGGGCCAGTTCGCTCAGCTCTTCCAGCCGTTCCTCGGCGTCGAATTCGCCCTGGTCGATCTGGACCAGCAGCGCACGCTCGCGGTCTTTTTTCGCTTCGCGGGTGCTCGCGGCGCGCGCGATTTCTTCCTCGAGCGCCGACACCTGCGCGCCCAGATCGAACTCGTCGATCTGGAAGGCGGGGACAGGCGGCAGGATGCGCCAGTCTTCTTCCTCGCCGACCGTGCCGGGCGGGGTCAGGTGCGCCGTGTGCACGAGGCCGGGCTGGCCCTCGTTCCGGACCTCGATGGCCGACACGGCGTCCAGGCGCCCGAGGAACAGCGCCGAGAGGTCGCTCTTGCTCAGCGCCCCGCCGCGCGGGTGGGTATGCAGCAGGTGAAAGCCCGCCAGCCGGTTTTCGCCCTGGCGCAGGTCGGGTAGTTCGGCGGCCTTGGCGTCGGCCACGCTGACCGAGATCACGCGGCCCCGGCGGTCGATCAGGACGCTGACCTCGCGCCGCACGTCACTCGACAACTCCGCGAGGTTACGCGCGAGTTCCGGCGAACCGACGCGGCCGGGTTCGATCCGGCGGCGGTAGAGGTTGCCCAGGGCCTTGAGCTGGGCCGGGCGCAGGCCCGAGATGTTGCCAAGCACTTTATCTATAAGGAGTCACTTCCTTCGAGTTTGGGAAAAGAGAGAACGCTGTCCATGCCCCCCGGAAACGCGTCCGGGCGGAGAGAGAAGACACGCCTTGTCATTGCCCCCATTCTAAAACCCGGGGCCTGACGCGACCGTGTGTCTTTACTTGATCTTCTTGATCATGATGGGTTCAGGGTAGGGGGCGCGGTGCGGGAGGCGCATCGGCCGGGTGGCCTAGCTCCGGCGGGGCCGTCACCTGCTCCAGCGTGAACAGGGCGCGTTCCACGATCTCGGGGTTGGTGTGCCGGTAGTAGGGGAGAGCCAGCAGCGCTTTTGCCAGCGCCAGTGCCCGGCCCCTCTGCACCGTGGTGTTATCGGGAGCCAGCGCGCGCAGGTAGGTGGCTCGCGCCGCCGGCCCGAAGGTGTTCCAGGCGGGCAGAAGGTCCACCGCCGGGTCGTCGAGCCGCAGGCCGAAATCCAGCACGGCGGCCAGCCGGCCCGCCCGCAGCAGCAGATTGTTGGCATGGAGGTCACCGTGAACGGCGGCCGGCGCGGCGCTCCAGCCGGGCAGTATCACGGCCTGTGTCCAGAGCTCCGTCGCCCGGTGCCGCGTCTCCGGGGACAGCAACTCGGCCGACTCGGCGAGGGCACGCTCCACATGAGGCCCGAGGTCCAGCAACAAGCGGCCGGGCGACTCGGCGCGCGGGGCGCCGGTCACGTCCGCGCGGCGCAGGGCGAGCACGAAGGCGGCGAGCTGGGCGGCCAGTCCGGTGTCGTCCTGCACGCCGCTCAGGGTCGCCATCTCGCCCGGCAGCCAGCGGTAGATGCCCCAGGGCCAGGGGTAACCCTCGCCGGGCTGTCCCAGCGCGAGTGGCTGCGGAATCTCCAGCGGCAGTGCCGGGGCCAGCCTGGGCAGCCACGTCAGGTCCTGCTCGACTTGCCCCACCGCCCAGCCGATCCGGGGCAGGCGTGCCAGCAGGCCGTCTCCCACCCGGTACAGGGCGTGGTCGGTGCCCCAGGAGAGCAGCGGGCGCACGGGCTCGCCCGTCCACTGCGGAAACTGCGCGGCGATCAGGCGGCGCACGAGGTCGGCGTCCGTGGCCTGTTCGCCCTCATGCATCTGCCCTGGGATCATGGGCCGAGTCTAGTGAGGCGCGGGGGCGGGAGCACGCGCCAGGTGGCCTATAGAATCCGGAGCATGGCAGAGGTACAGCCCCAGGTGTTCGGCACGAAAAAGAGCAAGGAAACGCGCGCCGCCGAGCGGTTTTTCAAGGAGCGCCGCGTCAAGATCCATTTCGTGGACCTGAACGAGCGGCCCATCGCCAGGGGTGAACTGGCCCGTTTCGTGCAGAAGTTCGGTCTGAACGCCTTGCTGGATCTGGAGGGCAAGGCCTACGAGCGCAGCAACCTCGCCTACCTGCGCACCACCGAGGAAGGGATCGTCTCGCGCATCATCGAGACCCCCGAACTGCTGCGCCTGCCCCTGGTGCGGCTCGGCAAGGTCCTGACGGTGGGCGAGGACCCGGCCGCCTGGGCCCAGTTGCTGGAAGGCTAGCGGGAACAGCCCGGGCGGGGCTGCCGCGCGCCGCAGGGGTACAGGTCAGCCGGCGACCTACTGCTGGCGGCGCAGCGAGAGGGCGGTCAGGAGGCCAAGCCCCAGACACAGGGGAGAGTAGACGCGCCGGTTGAGGCGGTCGAAGGACCGACCCGTATGGGGCAATCCGTAGCCCCCGGCCCCGCGCAGCAGCAAGACACCCGCCACTGCCACCGCGCCGGTCCGTGCCCGGCGCGACCGGGGAGACAGCAGAACTGTCCCGGCAGCGCCGGCCAGCGCGGCCGCCACCCCGAAGCAGGCGGCGGGCGGTGGCAGTTCGCCCGGCCCGACGACCTTCGCGGCCAGGTCGTGTCGGTCCCGTCCCGGCCAGAGGCCTCCGGCACCCCAGTACCCGTGCAGCGCAGCGATCAGGGCCAGGACCGAACACACCAGCAGCCGAATGGGAAGCATGCCTGAGGATGCGGCCCCGGGACGGGCGCTGCCAGGACGGAAGTCACCCGAATGCCGGAGCCCGCGCCGCTTCAGTCGCCCTCCCACTCGCTCATCGGCACGAAGTCCAGGCCCTCACCGCTGACCCCGGTCACGTTGTACTTCTTGTCGAACTGCACGAGGAGTTCGCCGCGGTCGAAGTGCTGCGGCGAGACCACGGGCTTGCGGAACATGTGGTTGCCGTCGTCGTCTATGCCGATGTGGGCGCCCTTGGTAAAACGGAACTCGATCACCTCGCCGTGGGCATGGGTGCGCACCCGTACGCGGTAGGTCTGCGGGTCGTCCTGCTTGACATAGAGGTTGGGGGCGGGCCGGCGAAACAGGTTGAACATAGGGGCAGGGCCTCCGGGGAAAAGAAGAAGGTCGGCGCTCAGAGCGTCTGGAGCAGCCGGGTCAGCAGCCGTACGTGGTCGGGCCAGCGGTCGAGCCGGACATGTTCGTGCGCGGCGTGGGCTCCGTCGCCCGGCGCGCCCAGGCCGTCGAGGGTCGGTGCGAGCGGCGCGGTGAAGTTGCCGTCGCTGCCCCCCCCCACGACCTCGTGCCCGATCTCGAAGCCCAGCTCGGCGGCCAGGGCCCGCGCCTTCGCGTACAGCGCCAGCGTGTCGGGGCCCTGCTCGAACGGAGGCCGGTTCAGGCCACCGGCGACCTCCACGGTCACGCGCGGGTCGCTGGGCCGCCACGCCTGGAGGGCAGCCGTGACGCGCTCGGCCTCGGCCAGGGTCGAGACACGCAGGTCGAAGTCCACGCGGCACTCGGCCGGAATGACGTTCACGGCGCCCCCACCCGAGATGCGCCCGGCACTGACCGTGGTGCCCACCTCGGGGCGGGCGAGGGCCTGCACCGCCAGCACCGCCTCGGCCGCGGCCGTCACGGCACTCACGCCGTCCTGGGGGCGGTTGCCGGCGTGGCTTGACACCCCATGCAGGTGCAGTGTGAAGTCGCCCGTTCCCTTGCGTCCGGTCTTGAGATTGTGGCTGTCCGCCACGGGCGGCTCGACCACGAGCACGGCGCGCGCCCGCCGGGCCGCCGACTCGATGTGGCCTCGGCTGCTGTCACTGCCCGTTTCCTCGTCGGGTGAGAGGAGGACGCGCACGCCGCCTTCCGGCCACTGCCGCTTCAGTGAGCGCAGCGCGTGAAACAGGCCCACGACGCCCGCCTTCATGTCGTAGGTCCCGGGACCGTACAGGCGCTCGCCCTCCTGACGCCAGGGCATGGTCTCCAGCGTGCCGTGCGGCCACACGGTATCGGCGTGCGACAGCGCCAGGAGGTACGGCCCCTCACCCACCCCGAAGTCGAAGACGCGCGTGCCGCCGGGCAGGGCGTGGGTTACGGCGCCCAGGTCCCGCGCCCAGTGTTCAGCCACGTCCATCACGTGCGAGATCGCCACGGGGTCGGTCGAGGGCGATTCGATCTCCACCAGGGCGCGCAGGTCACGCAACATGGCCGCGAGGTCGGGCCGGGCAGGGTCGGCAGTCATGCCGCGCATGCTACCCCCACCCGCCGTGAAACGCCGCCGCCAGGGTTTCCGGGCGGCGGCGCAGCTTGAACTCGGGGTGAGGCGAAAGGGGAACGTCAGACCAGCAGATCGATCTGCTGCGAGTTGGCGCGCAGGACGACCCGGCCCTTGAGGTACAGGTCGTTCAGGGCCTTGGAGCCGAAGATGCGGCCCAGACGGGTGCTCGTGAGCTCGATATTCCGGGTGCCGAGACGCAGCCGGACGACGTCGATGGTGCCGGGGACCCAGGTGCAGGACAGCTCTTGCATGACAGACCTCCTGATGGAAGAAAAAGAAATGGAGAAAAGGGAGGACAAGACAGCTCACAGACGTCCTGAACCGAAAGGGACGTCTGCATTTCACAGACTGGGCTGCCCGTAGGGGCGGGCCCGAGCCATACCGGGAAAACTTGGTAAGACCAGCGTAAGCTACGGAGATGCGCGCAACGCGAGAGAAGTCACCTTCGGCGTTGAGGCGGGGTTTAACTTCCCCCTGATGGCCGTCGGGTCATCCACAGGAGGCGGCTGCCGGCGCTGCTCCGTGCTTGACTGGGGAACATGACTTCTCCTGTTTCCCAGGACGGCGCCGCGCCCGGTCCCGACTCTCTGCTGGCCCTGCGCTTTCCCTCCGACCCGCAGGTCAGCCCCGATGGACGCCGGGTCGCCTACGTCCTCTCGCGGGTCGAGGAAGAGGAGCCGCGCAAGCCCGACGCCGAGTTCGCCCGGCCGCGCTACCGCTCTCACCTGTGGCTGGCCGGGGCGGGCGGCGAGGCCCGGCAGCTCACGCACGGCGAGTCGGGCCGGGGCGACAGTTCACCGCGCTGGTCGCCCGACGGGCAGACCCTGGCCTTCGTGCGTACGGCGGGCGAGGTGAGGGGCGCGCTCATGCTGCTGCCGCTGGCGGGCGGCGAGGCGCGGCGGGTCACGCATTTTCTTCAGGGCGTCCAGAACGTGCAGTGGAGCCCCGACGGGCGGTTCCTCTCCTTTTTCAGCGGTGGGGACGAGCAGGACAAGCGTGACGAGCGGGGCGAAGCCCGCGTCATCACCCGGCCGCGCTACCGCTTCAACGGCCGCGACTGGCTGCCCGAGGCGCCCGCGCGCCTGTGGCGCTACGAGGTGGCGACCGGTGAGCTGAGCGAGTGGCACGCCCCCGAAATCGAGCCGGGGGCCTACGCCTGGCTGCCCGACTCGGGCGGCGTGCTGTTCGTGTCGAGCACCGACGAGCGCGCCGCCTACGAGTGGCGCAGCGAGGTCTACCGCCTGGACCTGGACGGCGCGGTCACGCAGCTCACGGCCTGGGACGCTGCCCTCCAGGCCGTCGTTCCGCACCCGGACGGCGAGCGCTTCGCCGTGGTGGGCCGCCCGAGCGGCAAGGGCAACACCGAGAACGCGCACCTGTATCTGGTCGGGCCTGGAAACGAGGTCACGCGGCTCGACGAGGGCCACGACCACCCGGTCGGCGGCGCGGTGGGGGGCGACTGCCATGTGGGGGCCCTGCCCGAGAAGCCGGTGTGGCTCGATGACCGGACGCTGCTGTTTACCAGCACGGTGCGCGGCAGCGTGGGCCTGTTCACGGCGACAGTCGGCGGCGGCGTCGCGGCACATGACCATGACCCCCAGGGCCTGATCTCGGCCTTCACGGCGTCCTCAGGCGGCGTGGCCCTGATCCGCGAGTCGGCCACCCGCTTTCCCGAGGTGGAGCTCAACGGCGTGGCCGTCACGGACCTCAACGCCCATCTGCCCTTCGCGCCCCTCGCCCCGCAGCGCGTGACCTTCGGCAACGAACTAGGTGAGGGCGAGGGCTGGGTGCTGCTGCCCGGCCGGGTGGCCGAGGGGCAGCGGGTACCCGCCCTGCTGAGCATCCACGGCGGACCGCACACCGACTACGGCTACGGGTTCACACACGAATTCCAGCTGCTCGCGGCGCGCGGCTACGGCGTGTGCTACAGCAACCCGCGCGGGAGCGTCGGCTACGGGCAGGCCTGGGTGGACGCCATCCACGGGCGCTGGGGCACGGTAGACCAGGACGATCTCCTGGCCTTCTTCGACCGCTGCCTGGAGACGGTGCCGGCGCTGGACCCGGCGCGCACCGCCGTCATGGGAGGCAGCTACGGCGGTTTCATGACGAACTGGATCACCGCGCACACGGATCGCTTCCAGGCCGCCATCACCGACCGCAGCATCTGCAACCTGATCTCCTTCGGGGGCACTTCCGACATCGGGCTGCGGTTCTGGGTGGACGAACTGGGCCTCAATTTCGCCCGCCGCGCCGACGCCGCCAAACTCTGGGACCTCTCGCCGCTGCAATACGTCGAGAACGTCACCACGCCCACCCTGATCGTCCACTCGGTCCTCGACCACCGCTGCCCGGTCGAGCAGGCCGAGCAGTGGTACGCCGCCCTGACCCTGAACGGCGTGCCGACCCGCTTTGTGCGGTTTCCGGGCGAGGACCACGAACTCTCGCGCTCGGGGCGCCCCGACCGCCGCTTGAAGCGCCTGGAGGAATACCTGGGCTGGCTGGACCGCTGGTTGTAACAGGGCAGTGGGAGATAGGGAGTAGGACAAACGGGGAAGGTGGGTCGGTGGACCAGGCTGACAGGTCCAGCCCGCCTTCCCCGCTGCGCTCCGTGAGCATCCCGTCACGCCCCGGCCGCTAGAGTCGCGGGCGTGTCCCTGTTCGCCAACCTCGTCTCGCGCCGGCCCTGGCTGGTGCTGCTCGTGTGGGTGCTGGCCGCGCTCGCCAGCCTGCCCTTCGCCCTGCGCGCGCCCCCGGCCCTGAGCGCCGATCCCGGCCGCCTCACCCACTCCGAGAGCGTGCGCGTCACCACGCTGCTGCAAGACCGTTTCGGCGAGCGCGACACGAACACGGCCGTGCTCGTCACGCGCAGCAGCCCGCCGCTGACCACCGCGCAGGGCCGCGCGACCTACGACCGCTTCGTGCAGGGATTGGAGACGGTGCCGGGCGTGACCCGGGTCCTGGCCGCCGACACGGCCGCCGGGACCGGGGCGGGCAGCGCCGGAACGGCCGTGCCCACCCGCGACGCAGGCGGCACCCTGGCCCTGACCATCGCCCAGATTCCGCTGCTCGACGGCGCGGCCGAGACTCTGGCGCGGGTGCGGGCCTACGCGCGCTCGGCCGAGTCGGCCGGTCTGGACGTGCGCGTGACCGGCGGGCAGGCCGTGGCCGACGACTTCACGACCTACGCCGAGGCCGATACCAAACGCAGTGAGTTCGCCGCCCTGCCGCTGACCGGGCTGGTGCTGCTGTTCGTGTTCGGGGCGCTGGTGGCCGCCGGGCTGCCCCTGGTGACCAGCGTCCTGAGCGTGACCGTGGCGATGGCCGGGCTGTACGGCCTGACCCGCGTGATGGAGGTCAGTACCTTCGCCCAGAGCGTGATCACCATGCTGGGCCTGGGGGCGGGCATCGACTACGCCCTGCTCACCGTCAACCGCTTCCGCGAGGAATTGACCCGCGACGGCGACCCCCGCGCGGCGGCGGCGCGCACCGTGCGCACGGCGGGGCGCAGCGTGGCCTTCAGCGGCATGACGGTCGCGGTGGCGATGGCGGGCCTCATCGTGCCGCCGCTGACCTTCGTGCGCAGCATCGGCATAGGGGGGGTGCTGGCGGTACTGCTCACGGTCCTGGCGAGCGTGACCGTGCTGCCTGCCCTGCTGGCGCTGCTGGGCGAGCGGGTCAACAGCCCCCGCCGCCTGCGCCTCACCTGGGCCCAGACCTGGGCGCAGAGCGGCGCGGCCTCGGCCGGCTGGACCGCCTTCGCCCGGCGCGTCACCGCCCGGCCCTGGCTGGGGCTGGTGCTGGGCACGGGCTTTTTGCTGCTGCTGGCGGCCCCGGCCCTCCAGATGCGTACCGGCTACGCGGGGGCCTGGGGGCTAGCGCCCGGCGTCGAGAGCCGCGACGCCCTCCAGGACGTGCGGGCGCTCGGGGCGGGCGGTCTTCTGAGTCAGTTCGAGGTCGTGCTGGACCTGGAGGGCCAGCGTTACGGGGCGGGCGACCGTGCCCGCTTTCAGGCCGTCACCGAACAGTTGCGCGCCCTGCCCGGCGTGCGCGGCGTCCTGAGCCCCTTCCTGACCCCGGCCGACCTCGCGGCGGCGGGAGGCGGCACGGACGCCCTGGGGGCTGTGAGCGCCCTGAACCGCCGCTCGTTCAGCGCCGACCGCACGCTGCTGCGCCTGACCGTCATCCCGGCGACCGACCTGCGTGCCGACCGCGTGGACGCCTTCGAGGCCCGGTTGCGCGGGGTGCTGGACGCCAGCGGCTACCGCTACCTGCTGGGCGGCGCGCCGGTCGGCGGGCGCGAGTTCAGCGCGGCCATCACCGATACGCTGCCGACCATCGTCGTGGCCGTGTTCGCAGGGACCTTCCTGCTGCTGATGCTGGCCTTCCGCAGCCTGCTCATTCCCCTCAAGAGCCTGCTCGCCAACGCCCTGACGGTGGGCGCGGCGGCCGGGGTCGTCACCCTGATCGTGCAGGACGGCTTCCTGGCCGGGCCACTGGGGATTCCGCAGGATGTGGGGGTACTCGACGCCTCGCTGCCGGTGCTGCTCTTCGCGGTGATGTTCGGCCTGAGCATGGACTACGAGATCTTTCTGCTCTCGCGCGTGCAGGAGGAGTACCTCTCGGGGGCCAGCAACGACGAGGCGGTCGTGCGGGCGGTCGGCCACACGGCGCGCATCATCACGTCGGCGGCGATCATCATGTTCATCGTGTTCACGGCCTTCATGATCGGCCGCGTCGTCGCCACCAAGAGCATCGGCCTGGGGCTGGCGGTCGCGGTGGTTCTCGACGCCACGCTCGTGCGCCTCATCCTCGTGCCCTGCTTCCTGCGGGTGGCGGGCGACTGGAACTGGTGGCTGCCCGCGTGGCTCGACCGCCGCTTGCCCCACATCCGCCTGGAACACTGATCGGACGCCCTCCCTGCGCCGCAGTGGGGAGGGTCCGGCCGGTGTACGCCGTGCAGGAGGTCAGTACGGGCTCTCCGTCTCCGGCGCGCCGACCCTCCACCCCGAAAAGCGGACCTCAAAGCCGCCGCGCTGGGGACTACAGGCGTAGACGCCCACCGCGGCCGGTTCCTCCGGCGGGTAATAGGCTAGGCGGAGCAGCGCCCAGTCTGCCCCCGGCAGGCGGGACTGCACCTGGAGGGTGTCGCCCCGGCGGGTGATCTTCAGGTCGACGAAAGCCGGGTTGCCGGTGGGCTGGACGCTCCAGTCGCTGTACTCCCGCGTGACGACCGCGCTGAGCCGCTGCCCATGGACGAACTCGATGCCTGCCTTGACCCAGCACCCGGGGTGGCTGCGGACCATCAGCCCAGCCTGGTCGTACAACGCCTCATAGGTTCCTTCGGCCCGCACCTGCGCCGTGAACTCGCCAAGCGGCCGCGTGTGCAGGAAGTGGCCGCTGTCCCGCACGAAGCCGTAGTGAGTGAGGCGCCAGAAGTCCGTCTCGGGAGCGGTGCGGATTTGGAGAACGTCGCCAGCGGCCGTCCAGTCCGGTTCGTTCAACCACTTCAGTTCGGCCCAGGGGAGTGCAACCGGCATGGTCTAGAGCCCCCGGACGGGGCGGCGGGAGGCACTCACCCTCACCACCTGCAGGCTCCTAGGGCCCCGACATGCTCTTTGTCCTCTACAGGAGGACATAGTCGATCTCCAGGAAGTCGGTCACTTCCGGCTGCCACCGGTCCCGCACGAACTGTTCGTGGACCGGGTGAACGTTGTAGGCGTCGTAGGCGGCCTGATCGGCGAACTCCATGGAAAAGCCGAAGCGGAAGCTGTTCTTCGGGCTGATTTGCCGGAGCTGCTCGAACTTCTCGACCGTGGGGATATGCTCCAGGGCCCGCCCGGCCTGCAAAAAGCTTTCTTCTTCGGCAGAGCCTGAGGCATGCCTGAGGGTGAAGACGACGGTATGACGAATCATGGGTTCTCCTGAGAAATGAAAAGAGCTGGCCTGCGCCAAAGTTCCAGCGGTGGGGTGGTGCCGAGCTTCAGTCCCGCTCGATCACTGTGCCGCGTGTGTCGATCCCGAAGTCCATGACCCGGCCGGTCAGCCCATTCCGGGTCATTACGCCGTGCAGGTAGGTGTGCAGCGGCGCAGTGGGCAGGCGCGTGTCGTGAAAGCACAGCACGGTCGGCCCCGCGCCGCTCAGGGCCGCGCCCAGGGCCCCGTGCTCGTGGGCGCCTTCCAGAATGTCGCTCAGGCCCGGCACCAGAGGCGCGCGCCACACCTGATGGATGTAGTCCTGCATGGCGTGGCGCAGCAGGTCCAGCCGGCCCTGCGCCAGGGCGGCGGCCAGCAGCGCGGCGTGCGACAGGGCGTGCACCGCGTCGGCGCGGCTGTACTCGCGCGGCAGCACGGCGCGGGCTTTACTCGTCGAGAGCTCGAAGTCCGGCACCAGCACCGTCACGCCCAGGTGGGCCGGGGGGTCCAGGCGCACGTAGTGGGTACCCAACTTGTCCAATGTGGCGACCACGATGCCCCCGAACAGCGCCGGAGCTACGTTGTCGGGGTGGCCCTCCTCGCGGGCGGCCACGTCCAGTACCGTCTCGTCCGTCAGTGGGCGGCCCAGCAGCTCGTTGCCCGCCACGATCCCCGCGACCAGCGCGGCGGCGCTGCTGCCCAGCCCCCGCGCCAGCGGTACCTCGGTCCGGATCTCCACCCGCGCGGGGGGTAGGGGCCGGCCCGCGCGCTTAGCGGCCAGGAGCATCGCCCGATATACGTAGTTGCTCTCGTCGGCGGGCGTTCCCTCCAGTTCCGCACCCAGCGGTACCACCTCAGTCACGTCCTGCGGCGTCACGTGCAGAACGGTGTACAGCGGCACGCTCAGCCCGAGGCTGTCGAATCCCGGTCCCAGGTTGGCGCTGCTGGCGGGTGCGCGCACCGTGAAGCCTCCGGTCATGGATGGTCCCCGGGCCACGGCGCCGGAGTCGGGCAGGTCGCGGGGGGGGCAGTCGGTGGAGAACACGCAGGGCAGTCGGGCATAGGGGAGGCCTCCAGGGTGCGCCTCCTCGGGGTGGCGTCACCGGTCATGGTAACGGCCTCTCCATAGCCGGTCGCGGCGCAGCCGAGACAAATCAGCGCCTCAAGCCGACAGAAACGAGTCAGGAATAAATGTCCCAGTCAGCTACTCCTGCCTTCACCTTAAGCCCATGCCCTCTCACCCTTACCTGCCCTTCGCCCCCCCTTGAGAATGTACGCCACGCAACATTAGGGGGGGGGAGGCGGGCTCATGCTGCCTCCATCAAGACCGGCCGGGAAGTGCGAAAGCGCCGACAGGGCCGAGTAAAACCACCACTTTAGAGGAGGAACACATCATGGGTTGGATTATTACTATTCTGGTTGGTGCGCTGATCGGTTGGCTCGCGAGCATGATCATGAAGACGGACGCTCAGCAGGGCGCGGTCGCTAACATTCTCATCGGGATTGTAGGCAGCCTGCTCGCCCAGGCCGTGTTCGGCAACTGGCTCAACATCGGCGGCGCTTACGCGGCCGGCGGCGGGTTCAGCTTCTGGAGCATCGTGTGGGGCGTGGTCGGTAGCGTCGTGCTGATCGCCATCCTCAAGGCGCTGCGCGTTCTCCGCTAACCCTAGATTTTCGGCAGCCGGGCGCCCCAGTGGCGTCCGGTTTTTCGTGTGATCCGGCACGGCTATGGTCCGCTGAACCGCCACCCGGATGTGCTACAGTCGGAAGGCTTGTCTGCGCCGGTCCGGCGTGGCAGACGCCCCCACACCCGCCGGCGGTTTCTGGGTCATCGCCCAGAGCCACCCAGGCGGGCGAATCCCAGCGGGCGCGGCCCCCGGACCATCTGGCGGCCCAGACTCAAGAAGGAGAAGAAGAACATGGCGAAAGTGTGCGAAGTGTGCGGTAAGGGGCCGATTGTCGTGAACGCGGTGACGCGCCGTGGTAAGGCCCGTGCGGCCGGTGGCGTGGGTCGCAAGACCACCGGGATCTCCAAGCGGGTCCAGAAGCCCAACCTCCAACCCCTGACGGTGGCCCGCGGCGGCGTGAGCCTGCGTCTGCGCGTGTGCACCAAGTGCCGCAAGAGCCTCGTCTAAACCGGGCCCTGTAGCACTCAGCCCCCGGCCTACGTGGCTGGGGGCTGATCTTTTGGCTCTGGTGCGGGTCAGGCCTTCTTGCGGTCGGGGAGAAGACTGCTGATCAACAGGATTAGTGTCCCCACCACCACGCACATGTCGGCGATGTTAAAGATCGGGAAGTCGGTGCCGTTGATGGCCCGGGTCACGGCGCTGAGCACCGGGGCATGGATCATGTCCGTCACCCGCCCTGCGCGCAGTCCGTCAATGGCGTTGCCGATGGCACCCGCGGCGATCATGCTCAGCAGTACGCTCAGCAGTCGGGGCTGGGGACGCAGGAACAGGTACACCAGAATCCCCGCGCCCACCAGCAGCCGTGCCAGGGCCAGCGGGGCCGCGCTGCCGCTGAACATGCTCCAGGCCGCGCCCGTATTGAAGGTCAGCACCCAGTCCAGCAGGCCCGGAACCACCGGAATGGCCGGCTGGCCGTATTGCAGGTTGGCCAGGGCCCACGCCTTGAGGGCTTGGTCGGCGCCCACGAGCGCGAGAACGATGAGGAGCAGCACCCAGAAGGGCAGATGCGGGATGCGGCGGGTCAGGGTGGACACGAGGGGCAGTATATGAACTCCGGGCAATTCACCATTGGTGCCCGGAAGCGGCCCGACAATACGGGTATGGCAAACGTGGAGTCCTTCGATCTCGACCACACCAAGGTCAAAGCCCCCTATATCCGGCTGGCGGGGGTCAAGACCACCCCGCGCGGCGACAGCATCAGCAAATACGACCTGCGGCTGCTTCAGCCCAACGCGGGAGCCATTGACCCGGCGGCTATCCATACGCTCGAGCACCTGCTGGCCGGCTACCTGCGCGATCACCTCCAGGACGTGGTGGACGTGTCCCCGATGGGTTGCCGTACAGGGATGTATATGGCGGTCATCGGTGAGCCCGACGAACAGGGCGTCCTGCGCGCCTTCGAGGCGGCGCTGCGTGACACGGCCGCCCATGACCGCCCCATCCCCGGCGTGAGCGAACTGGAATGCGGCAATTACCGCGACCACGACCTTGGCGCGGCCCGTCAGCACGCCCGCGACGCCTTGGCTGGCGGCCTCAAGGTGCAAGAGACGGTGCTTCTCCAGCGCTGAGCGCTTTTGCTTCTCGGGCCATCTTGCTTGTGCAGGACGGCCTTTCCTGTGCTGATGCGAGACTGGATGCCGGACCGGGGACGTGGGGTGTTGACAGATCGGCGAATGCCCGGTATCTTTTCTGAGCCTCAAGCGAGGCGAGCAGCATGAAAGCAGAAGAGAGGGTGCGAGAGCAGGAACATCCGACAGGGTGTGCGAGCGGTTTTCTTCGGAAGACTCCAGACTCGAGAGGTCGCAAGACCACAAGCCGGTCTTCGGACTGGCAGTACAGCCTCTGAGAGGCAAGCCAAGCGCAAGCTTGGATCAACAGATCA